>CAYQZN010000264.1:0-4091 GCA_964421805.1 uncultured Woeseiaceae bacterium | reverse complement strand
CCTGGCGCTCGACCAGCCAGGGCGCCAGGAAGAAGCCGGCCAGGGTCCAGGCGGCAACGAGTCCCGCCAGGACGATCAGCAGACGGCGGTGGCGGTGCACAAGATCACGCATGGGCGGCTCCCTCCGCGGCCTCTTCCTGCTCGGTCTCCTCGTGCCACTCGAAAATGTTCATCTCGATGAAGATGAAGGCCACCAGCCACAGGAAGGCATCCCAGAAGTCGAGGAAGTCGCCGTCGATGCCCCAGTAGATGGCGCAGGCGAACAGCACCGCGTAGAGGAAGCCCTTGATCCATTTGTTGACGGCCAGCAGGCGGTCGCTCAGCAGGCCCTTCAGCTGCAGCCATACCTCGGCTTCGAGCAGGGCCACCACGATGAGCCAGTCGCCGGCATTGATGATGTCCGTCAGCGCCAGCGACTTCGCCAGTCCGAGCTGCTCCGGCGTGCCCACGATCTTCGTGCCCGCGATCTGCAGGATGGGCTGGCCCTGCATGGCAGCGCAGGCCTCGGCGGTCAGCCGCGGGTACTCGTCCAGCGTGGCCACCCAGGCGTAGCCCTGGTCGGCCAGCGCGCACACGTTCACCCGGCCCAGCTCGACCAGGTCGGTGACGACGAAATATTTGCTGACGTAGCCGTAGAAGGCATAGACGATGAAGGCGTAGCAGACGCCGCGCACGGCGGTCAGTATCCACTTCAGCCGGCCCTCGAGCTTCTCGTCGGGGATGACCGCCGTCTCGAGCTCGAACAGGAGCAGCAGGACGACCCAGGCCATCGTATCGACGGTGGCCGAGAACGCCTCCACCAGATTGCCCCAGGTGACGCCGTCGACGAACACCTCCTTGCTGGCGGCGTAGTCGTCCAGGAAGAACAGCCAGACGTTCAGCGCCAGCAGGCAGTAGACGGTGTACTTGAAGGCGCGGAACCAGACATGGCCCGGTCCGAGCTTTGTCAGGGCGTTCAACGGCTCACTGCTCCCTGTTTTCCGCGGCAGCTGACGATGGGCGACATCACCCCCTAATCCTACCGCAGGCCCCTGCGGCGGCGCTCCTTCTTCTCCGCGCGGCGCCGGGCCCGCTCGGCCTTCTTCTCCCGCTTCTCGCGCCGGCGGGCGGCCTTCGCCTCCCGCGCCGCGGCCAGTTCCGGCACCCGGGACTCGACCAGCGGGCGCAGGCCGTACTCGAACACGCCGTAGGCGGCGGCCAGCAGCCCGATGCCCCAGAAACCCAGCCGCTCCAGTATCCACAGCGGCCAGAGCAGGGCGAGGAAGCCGTTCAGGACGGACATGAAGCCCAGGCGGAAGACGAACTCGATGAGCTCACCGACGAGGAAGTCCGTGGCGCCGCTGCTCTCGGCGACGTCGTCGGCGATCATGCGCGCCTCCAGGATCAGGAAGCTCACGACGACGCCGAGGCCGTAGAGACCGCCGCCGCGGGCCGTCCAGAGACCCACCAGCCAGCCGCGGATCAGCGTGATTGCCGTGCGCGGCTCGGCACGCACCTCCCGCGCGATGCGCAGCTGGCGGGCGATGCGGCCCTCTTTTTTCGCCGCCCCGTCGTTCTCTGCCTCTGCCATGGCCGCAGAGTAGCCGGACTGCCGGCCGGGGTCGATGGCGCGAACCGGGGCAGCGCCGGGCCGCGGCCGCGGGACAGCGGCTTGCCGCCGAGACGGATGCCGAGCGTGAAGACGTAGCCGGCATCCACTGCGGCATCGATGGAACGGCCCGTGTCGTCGACGAAGCCGTGTTCGCGGCCGAACTCGCGGGCCAGGCCGACGTCGACGGCAAGGCCGTCCGTCAGCCGGTAGCTCCAGGTGGCCCGGGCGCGCCAGCCCTCCATCCGGTAGTCGAACGCCGCGCCGAGTTCGTCGCTCACCACGTGCCAGCGCTGCCCGGTGGGGAAGACGTCGAGTACCACCGACTGGCGCTCCGAGACGGACACCTGCAGGGACGGGTCGGGCCACGCGAGCCGCAGGCCGAGCGCGGCGGACGGGCGGTATTCCAGCCCGGCCACCGGCAGCATACGGCTCTCTCCCAGGCTGCGGTCGTGGGCCGCGCCGAGCAGCCAGGCGCTGCGCGGGCCCCGCCGCAGCCGCAGCTCGATGCGGCCGGTCAGCAGGAAATCCTCGTCGCTTGCCCGGTCGCCCGGGTCCTTGAATACGTTCGACGAGGTCGCGACGCCGGGGGCGAGGAGCGCGTCGACCCGCCAGCCTTCGCCCTGATGGCGGACGGTCAGCGGCAACTGCAGTCGGTGCAGGTCCCGGTCGCGTCCGGCCACGCCGTCGTACTCGTGGCGGACGTAGGCGTAGTCCATGCCGAGATCGAGCCCGGACCGGACGCCGCCCGCCGCCAGAAAGCACGCCGACAGGGTGGACTCGCGAGTGGCGACCCGCGCGCCCGGCGGCAGCGCCATGTCCTCGGCAGGCAGCACGGCGTAGCCCAGGGCGGCCGACGGGCAATCGGACGCCGCGAGAACAGCGCCACTGGGGAACAGCAGGCTCGCGGCCGCGATGAGTCCGGCGACTATCCCCGCGATTACCCCGGCGGCCCGTCGAGGCCTCACGGCGGACTCCGGTAGGGGCCGTGCTGGTAGTACTTCGGCCGCCGGTCCAGACGGACGTGCAGCCAGGCCACGCCGGTGCCGGAGGTGCTGAGCCAGAGCGGCGAGTCGTCCAGACGGTCGAGGACGGCTTCCGCCGTGGCGCGCCAGAGCGCGCGCACCTGCCGGGCCGGCCCGCGGCGCAGGAATGCGGCCAGATGCGGATAGGCCTCGGTCTCGGCACCCTCCGCCGGCTCGGGCACGACCAGCAGCGCATCGCCACCCAGGTTGGGGAACGTGACAACGCCGTCGCCGGCGCCGAAATGGCTGCTGAAAGTCGCCGCGTCGGGCTGCACCGCGGCCAGCGCCGGCGCTGCCATCAGCACGAACTCGGCCGGGCGCTCCAGCCGGCCGGCAGCGAGCGGCGGGTTCTCCCAGTAGAAGGCCGGCCAGGGCGCGGCGGCGAGCAGCTCCGAGTACCAGCAGGCGAAATCCGCGTCGTCGCGCAGCCTGCGCAGGAAACGGGCACGACTGAGAGGAGCGCCCCGCTCCTCCAGCGTGTGGCGCCGGCCTCCCGGCACCGCCTCGGCCGGCGCCGACCAGACACTCATGCGCGGCTCCGTTGCATCCCGTGACCAGCATACCGGTTCGACCGTCGCGGGCGCAGGTATGATGCGCTGCCATGGACCTCATCCGTGCCATCCGGCGGCTGGACTCGACGGCCGTCGCGCTGATCCTGGCGAATCTCGTCCCGCTGTACGGGGTATTCGCCTGGGACTGGGCCGTGTTTCCCATCCTGTTCCTGTTCTGGTTCGAGAACATCGTCATCGGCTTCTTCAACGCCGCGCGCATGCTGACCGCGCGCCCGACGGAACCGGTGCTCTGGGCCGGCAAGCTGTTCCTGGTGGCGTTCTTCTGCGTCCATTACGGGATGTTCACCGCCGTGCACGGCAGCTTCGTGCTGAGCCTGTTCGGCGACATGGCCAATCCGGGCGCCCTGCCGGACGCCGCACTGGTCACGGACGTCATCGCCCGCGAGCACCTGCTGTTGCCCGTGCTGGCGCTGGTCGCGAGCCACGGGTATTCCTTCGTGGTCAATTTCGTATTGCGGGGCGAGTACCGGGGAGCCTCGCCCAAGCAACTGATGGCACGGCCCTACGGCCGCATCGTGCTGCTGCACGTCACGATCCTCGCGGGCGGCGCGCTGCTGACGGCGCTGGACGCGCCGCTGGCCGGGCTGGTCCTGCTGATCGCACTGAAGATCGCCATGGACCTCCATTCGCACGTGCGCACCCACGCGCGGGAGCTGCCCTGACGCGCCGCGCGGGCCCTCTGATGGGGTCAACGGGATCCGTCGTCGCCGCCGGCGTTCTCCGCCGCCACCGCCCTGCGCTCGGTCTCGACGTCCAGCAGCTCGCGCAGCAGCAGGATCAGGGGGTCGTCGGAGGTGTAGCGGTGGCCGTAGTCCAGGTTGAAGCGGTAGTCGAAACCCGGCGGATTGTCCCCCTGGGTGTGCTGCAGGATGGTCTCGAGCTTGTCCAGCGCCTTCGCCAGGCGGG
>CAYQZN010000263.1:0-4096 GCA_964421805.1 uncultured Woeseiaceae bacterium | reverse complement strand
ATCAGCTCTACGACCGCATCATGGCCGTTTTCCTGGCACGGGTGGAAGCCCGCAAGCGGGGCCGCAGCAATGGCTGACCGGGATACGCTGGGCCTGTTCGAAGGCTACGGCATCGAGATCGAATACATGATCGTGGATGCCGCGAGCCTGGACCCGGCGCCGGCCTGCGACTGGCTGCTCACCGAGGCCGCCGGCGAGCTCACGGACGAGTACGATAACGGCGCCATCGCCTGGAATAACGAACTCGCCATGCACGTGGTGGAGTTCAAGACCAACGGGCCGGTGGCGTCCCTGGACGGGGTGGCGGGGGATTTCCACGCTAACGTCATCCGCGCCAACGCGCTGCTGGCCGACCGCGGCATGCGCCTCCTGCCCGGCGCCATGCACCCCTGGCTGGAGCCTTCCCGGGACATCAGGCTCTGGCCCCACGGACAGCGGGATATCTACCAGGCGTTCGACCGCATCTTCGACTGTCGCGGCCACGGCTGGGGGAACCTGCAGAGCATGCAGATCAATCTGCCGTTCCGCGGCGACCGGGAATTCGCCGCACTGCATGCAGCGGTGCGGCTGGTGCTGCCGCTGTTGCCCGGCATCGCGGCCAGCTCTCCGGTCATCGACGGCTTCGTCACGGAGCGCCGGGACAACCGGATGCGCGTCTACCGCAGCAACTGCGCCCGGGTGCCCTCCGTGACCGGTCAGTTGGTACCGGAGCCGGTCGCGGACATGGGGGATTACCGCGAGCGGATACTGGAGCGGATCTACCGCGACCTCGCGCCGCTGGACCCGGAGGGCGTGCTGCGCCACGAGTGGGTGAACGCCCGCGGCGCCATTGCCCGCTTCGACCGCATGGCCATCGAGATCCGCGTCATCGACAGCCAGGAGTGCCCGGCGGCCGACCTCGCGATCGCCGATCTCGCCGCGGGCGTGATCCGCGCGCTGGTCGAGGAAACCTGGGCGCCGCTGACGACGATCGCGGACTGGCCCCAGTCCGATCTGGTGCAGCTGCTCGCGCTCACCGAGGAGCGGGCTGAGACGCTGGAGATCGCCGACTCCCGTTTCCTGCGCTGCTTCGGCTACGACGGCAGCTCGGAGACGGTGAGCCACCTGTGGGGCCGGCTGGCCGAGGACCTGAGCGCGCGGGGCTGGCTGCTGCCTGAATCCGAGGAGCCGCTCGAGTTGTATCTCCGCCACGGGACGCTGGCGAGCCGCATTCGCCGGGCGCTGCCGCCCGAGCCGGGCCGCAACGAGCTGCGGGAGGTCTATCGCCAGCTCGCCGACTGCCTCGACGCCGGCCATGGCTTCGTGCCCTGAGACCCGTCTCGTCCTGACCAGCGAGCACGGCACCGCGGCGGTGCCCGCCCGCTATGCGCATCTCTTTGCCGGGGCTGCCGAAGTGCTGTCGAGTCACCGCGCCGTGGATCTGGGCACGGCCGAGCTGACCGGTTATCTGGCCCGCCGGAGCGGGGTGCGGCCGCACCGTGCACGGGTGACCCGGCTGCTGGTCGACTGCAACCGCTCGCCCGGCCACCCCGGGCTGTACTCCGGATTCAGCCGCGGCCTGCCGGCGGCCGAGAGAGAGCGGCTGCTCGAGCGCTATTACCGGCCCTACCGCGAGGCGGTCGAGGCCGACGTGGCCCGCGACATCGACGCCGGCCGGTCGGTGCTGCACGTGTCCGTGCACAGTTTCGCCCGGGTGCTGGACGGGCAGGAGAGGAATGCGGACGTGGGACTGCTCTACGACCCGGAGCGGGGGCGGGAGCTGGCGCTGTGCCGGCAGTGGCAGTCGCTGCTGCAGGCCGAGCCCGGCCTGCGGGTGCGGCGGAACTACCCTTATCGGGGCGTCGCCGACGGCCTGGCGACCTGGCTGCGCCGGCGTTTCCCCGCCGGGCGCTACGCCGGCATCGAACTGGAGGTCTGCCAGGACATCGCGGCCGCCGGCGGACCCGGCTGGCGCCGGCTGAAGCAGTTGCTGGGCGACAGCCTGGAGGCCGTCATGGCGAGCGCTTGCTCCGCTTCTGCGCGTACATGAGCGCGTCGGCCTCGCGCAGCATGGCATCGAGATCGCCGTGGCGGTCCCGGTCGAACAGGACCCGCCCGACGCTGTAGGCGAGTCGATAGTCCTGCCCGGGTTCCGCGTTGCAGGCCGTCACCCGCCGGGCCAGCCGCTCCAGCGGGGCGGCGAGGTCCGCGGCGCAGATATCCGCTGCGAATACGCAGAACTCGTCGCCGCCCAGCCGTGCCACCACGTCGGAGTGACGGAACGATTTCAGCAGCAGCCGGGCGAAGCTGCGGATGGCCCGGTCGCCCTGCTCGTGGCCATGGGCGTCGTTGATCTCCTTCAGGCCGTCCAGGTCGATGATCAGCAGGGCGGCCGGCTTGTCGTGGTTGGCGCACAGGCGCATAAGGCGCTCCGCCGTGCGCAGGAAACCGCGCCGGTTGGCCAGCCGGGTGAGCTCGTCCGTGACTGCCAGCGTCATGTTCTCGAGTTCCGCCTCCACCATCTCGCCGAGTTCGCACAGCATCTCCATGTCCTCCACGGAGAACAGCCGCGGCACCATGTCGACGGTGAAGAAGGTGCCCACCCGGGAGCCGCCCGGCGCGGACAGGGGGTAGCCGGCATAGAAGCGGAAGCCGGTGCCGTCGGCGAGCAGCGGGTGATCCGCGTAGCGCGGATCCGCCGCGGTGTCGTGGACGACGAAGACGTCGTCGGCTGCCAGCGTGGCCGCCGCATCCGGCGCCGCCGGCGCGCCGTCGATGGCCGCGCGCCCGCCGTCGAGACGCACCCGGGCCACCGGCGTGCCGAACAGGCGCTTCGCGAGCCGGGTCACCCGGTCGAAGCGCTCGTCCTCCGGCGCGTCGAGCATGCGCAGGGAATGGAAGAGCTGCAGGCGCGTCGTCTCGCCGCTGGCATCGGTCGGTGTCGGCATCACTCGCGGGTTCTCCGTCTCCGTCGTTGCGGCCACCCTACATAATCGGGCGGGGCGGCGGTGTGATGCGCGGCACATAAGTGCGCCGGCCGCCACGGCGGAACTGGATCACGGTTTCGCGACTCACTTCTCAGGTCCGCAACTGAGCGGCCGCTAAGATTCCCTGTGAGGCGACGAAGGACGGTCAACACACCGTCGGAGACCGGCAGCCGGGGCAGCATGGAAGAACAGCAACAACGTATCGGCCGATTCGAGGTGAAGCAGCGTCTGGGCCGGGGTGCCCAGGGCTCCGTGTACCTGGCGCACGACCCGTCGCTGGAGCGGCTGGTCGCCGTCAAACTGCTGAACGCCAGCAACCCGGAGCTCGCAGCCGTCGACGTGGACGGCCGCACGCCGCTGGAAGGGCGTATCGCCAGCCGGCTGCGCCATCCGAATATCGTCTTCATCTACGACGCCGGCGAGTACAAGGGCCTGCCGTACCTGGTATTCGAGTACGTGCAGGGCAAGACGCTGCGCCACATCCTCAGCCAGCACGGCGCGCTGCCGCTGGAGCGCGTGTGCGCGCTGATCGGCCCCATCCTGGACGGTGTCGCGGCGGCCCACGAGGAGGATGTGATCCACCTCGACCTCAATCCCCGCAACGTGCTGCTGGACAAGGACGAGCGCCCCCGCATCATGGATTTCGGCCTGTCCCAGGTGGTGGGGCGGGTCAGGCGCAGCAAGGACACGGCCACCGGCACCCTGCGCTACATGGCGCCGGAGCACTTCCGCGGCGGCGACCTGGGGCCGGCGACCGACGTGTTCGCCCTGGGCAGCACCTTCTACGAACTCGTCGCCGGACGCCCGGCGATGCAGGGCGATTCCGCGCCCGCCATCATCCACCAGCTCTGCGAGAGGCCCGTGGACATGTCGCCGCTGCAGGGCTGGCCCGCCGGGGAGCTCTTCGCTGCGTTCCTGAAAGGGGCGCTGGAGAAAGACCCGGCCGCCCGCTATCGGGATGCCGGCGCCATGCGCGAGGCGTTCCGGCTGTTCCTGCAGGAGTCCGGTCTCGGCGAGCAGGCCCAGGCCCAGTCGCACAGCACGGTGGAATTCCTGCTGCGGCGCATGCAGCGCAAACAGGACTTCCCGACCATCTCGCGCACCCTGGTGGACATCAACCGGCTCACCGC
>CAYQZN010000262.1:0-4099 GCA_964421805.1 uncultured Woeseiaceae bacterium | reverse complement strand
CCCCGCGGCTGGTGATCGCCTCGGCGGCGACCCTGGGCGGTGTCGCCATCGTGCTCCTGCAGCGCTCGAGGCCCACCTGATGCGGCCGCCGTTTCCGCGGAAACGTCCTTACGCTGGGATGAGGCTCTCGTATGGCAGGCCCAGCCCTTCGTGCAGATTCCGGATCATCCGCAGCGACAGGCCGCGTTTGCGGTTGAGGACCTCCGACACTCGGCCCCTGCCGCCGATGTACGGCTCGAGGTCCTTCGGCTGCAGCCCCATCTGCTCCATGCGAAAGCGGATCGCGCCCACCGGGTCCGGCGCCTCGATAGCCAGATGCCGGTCCTCCCACGCCTCTATCAGCGTCACGAGCACATCCAGTTCATCGCCTTCGGGCGTATCCGGCCGGGCATCGAGGAGCGATTCCACCCGCTCGAGCGCTCGCTCGTAATCCCGTTCGGTCTTGATCGGCCGTATATCCATCACACTGTCTCGGCATCTATCCGGTCATAGTCAGCGTGGGTGCCCACGAAGCGGATGTAGACGATTCCGTGGCTCCAGGCGCAGCGAACCACCAGCCGGTACCGGTTCCCCGCGATGCGGAAGACGATCCGGCGCATATTGGTAAACTCCTTCCCATGTCTCCGCACGCCGTCCAGCCCTGATGCGCCTTCGCCGCCTCGCCCTCGAGAACTGGCGCGGCATCGAGGGCTGCGACGTGCGCTTCGCCGACGGGGTCACGATTGTTGAAGGCCCCAACGAGGCCGGCAAATCCACGCTGGTGGAGGCGCTGCTCACCCTCGTGCGCGAGCTCGATTCCTCGAAGAAGCAGGCCATCCGGGCCGTGATGCCGGTGGGCCGCGACGTCGGCAGCACGGTGACCGCCGAGATCGAGACGGGCGACTACCGCTTCGTCTATTCCAAGACCTATAACAAGTCCCCACAGACCACCCTGGACATCAGCGCTCCCCGCCGCGAGCAGGTCACCGGCCGCGAGGCCCACGAGCGCGCCGAGGCCATCCTGAACGAGACCGTGGATCTCGCCCTGTGGGAGGCGCTGCTCACCGAGCAGGGGGCGAGCCTGGCGCCGGCCGACCTCCGCGACTCCGAGGGCCTCTCCAACGCCCTGGACGAGGCGGCCGGCCATGCCGCCACCGGCGTGGAGGACATGGACCTCCTCGATGCCGCCCGCGCCGAGTACGAGCGTTACCACACGCTCAAGACCGGCAAGCCGAAGTTCGCCCGGCTGGAGCAGGACTTTGACGCCGCCGTGGCCGCCCGGGACGCCGCCGCGGCCGCACTCGCCGAGGTCGAACGCGACGCCGCCGAACACGACCGCCTGCAGGCCGACGCCCGCCGCCGCCGCGAGACCCTGCCCGACCTGCGGGCGAAGCTGGCCGAGCACGAGCGCTCGTGGCAGAGCGTCGCGAAGCTCCGCCAGGAACTCGAACTCGCCGAGACGCGTCTCGCCGGCGTCGCCGCGGAGGCGGCCGCAGCCCGCAAGGCACGGCAAGAGCGTAAATCACTCGCCGACGCCATAGCCACGGACGAAAAAGCCCTGGCCGGGCAGAAAGAGAGGCAGCAGCCGCTCGCCGACCGAGCTGCCGAGCTGGCGAAGAAGATGGACTCCGCTCATCGCGTGGCCGAAGACAAGCGCGGGCATCGCAACGCGGCTCTGGAACGGGTGGAGGCCATGCACCGGGATCTCGCTTATCTGGAGGAGCGCAATCGCCTCACCGACAACGAAAAGCGCCTGCAGGAACACGCGGCCGTCTCCGAGCAGCTGAAGCGGGACTCGAAGACGCTGAACGACATCGCCATCGACGATGCCGGCCTGGAGTCCATCCGCAACGCGAGCCACGAACTGGACAAGGCCAGGAGCAAGCGCGACCTCGCGGCGACTGCCGTCACCGTCACCGCGGAGCAGTCGCTGGACTTCACCATCGACGACGAAGACGTCCGCCTTGTGAAGGGCGAGGCGGAGAAGCGCACCATCGCCTCCGGCCTCGAGATCCGCTTTCCGGGCACGGCCTCCGTCCGCATCGCGCCGCCGCGCACCGCTGCCGAGCTCGAGGCGGATCTCGAGGAGGCCGGGACGGCCCTCGCGAGTGCGCTGCAGCGCTACCGCGTCGCAAGCCTCGACGAGGCCATCGAGCAGAACGAGGCCCGCCGCAACGCCGAGGCCGAGACGAAGCGGCTGCGGGCCCGCGCCGCCGAGATACTGGCGGGCGACAGCGCCGAGGAGATCGGTGAGGCCGTGCGCTCGCTGCGGCGGCGTTGCGACGAGTACCTGGAGAAGCGCGGCGGGGACGACGGGCTGCCCGAAGACCGGATGGCTGCCCGGGAAGCGCTGACGGCCGCCGAGAAGGCGCTGCGGGATGCCGAGTCGGCATACGAGACGGCCCGGCAACGCGAGACCGACATCCGCGGGGAACACGCCGAAGCGGACGCGGCCCTGCGCGAGGCGCGGGAAGCCCTCATCGGCCGGGAAGCCACGCTGAGAGACAAACAGCAACGCCTCGCAGCCGCCCGCGAGGAGACCCCGGAGGAGGCGCTCGAAGCCAGAGTACGCGACGCAGCCGGCCGCCTGGACAAGCTGGAAGCCGCCACCGCCGAGCTCCACCGCCGCCTCGACGAACTCGACCCCGACTCCGTCGAGACCCTCTACACCAACGCCCGGGATGCCCTCACCCGCGCCGAGCGCGACCTCGCCCGGACCGAACAGCAGCTCGCCGTCCTGCACGACCGCCTCGAACGCGCCCAGGCCGACGGCCGCCACGAGGCATTGGAGGCCGCCGAACGCAGGGTCGAAGATACCGGCGCCGAACTGGCCGCCACCCGTCGCCGCGCCGCTGCCGCCGAGCGTCTCTGGACCATGCTCAACCAGCATCGCGACGCCGCCCGCCAGGCCTACGTCGCGCCGCTGAGAGCCGCAATCGAAAAACTGGGCCGCATCGTATTCGGCCAGAGCTTCGAGGTGGCCATCGGCGACGACTGGCGGCTCGAGTCCCGCACCCTGGACGACCGCACGCTGCCGTTCGAGTCGTTGAGCATCGGTGCCCGGGAGCAGCTCGGCATCCTGGCCCGGCTGGCCGCCGCCCGCATCGTCGCGGAGCAGGGCGGCGTGCCGCTGATCATCGACGACGCCCTCGGCTTCTCGGACCCCTCCCGGCTGGAAACCATGGGCGCGGCCATCGCGGCGGCAGGGAAGGATTGCCAGATCATCATCCTCACCTGCACGCCGGGGCGGTTCGCCCATGTGGGCAGCGCCGAGGTGGTCAGAATTGCGGGGACAGTTGACTCAACTGCCAGCTGATTCAACTGTCCCCGTAATACGGCGTGACGCTATAATCCGGCGGGCCACGGGCAACGGACTCCCCATGAAGATCATCGCTGCCGTCGACCGCTCCGACTACGCCGACCGAGTCATCGAATTCACCCGCCGCCTCGCCGAGGGACGGCAGGCGGAAGTGCTCCTGATCCAGGTCGCGCCGCGCGAGCCGGACGTCTTCGGCCAGCAACTCGTGCGCAAGGTCATCACGGACCCGGTACCGGAAGAACTCCGCGACCGGCGCGAGCTGCTCGACCGCTGCGCCGACGGGCTGGATGCCGCCGGTGTCGACTGCGAGACGCTGCTGATCCGCGGCAAGCCGGCCGCCACCATCGTCCGCGAGGCGGAACGCTGGGGCGCGGAGATGATCGTCATCGGCTCCCAGGGCCGCGACATGCTGTATCGCAAGACCCTCGGCAGCGTGAGCGAGGAGGTGGTGCGCAGTGCCCGCTGCCCGGTGCTCGTGGTGCCGCTGCGCGACGATACGGGGAACGGTTGACGCGACTGGCGAGCGAGTCAGCTGTCCGTGGAACCCGACCGATGACGACCCTGCGACCGCTCGCCGCCTCCCCGGCCCTCGCCGCCCTCCTGCTGCTGGCCGGCTGCGGGCAGCAGATCACCCGGCCCGCCGCCGAGGCGCCGCCCGTTACCGGCGCCGGCCCGCCCGCCCCGCTGCTCGGCCACTGGTCCCGCTACCCCCGCACGGAAGCCGACATCCCCGCCGCCGTCGCCGCCATGACGCTGGCGGAGAAGGCCGGGCAGATGGTGCAGGCCGACGTCTCCACGGCC
>CAYQZN010000261.1:0-4112 GCA_964421805.1 uncultured Woeseiaceae bacterium | reverse complement strand
CGGGCCTGAAGGCCCTCCCACAGAGAGGTCGGGCACCTGGTCAGCGGGTTACGCCGGTGATGCGGTGCCAGAGGTTCTCCAGGCGCTTCGGGGAGATCTTGCCGCGGGTGCCGAGTTGCTGGGCGAACAGGGATACCCGCAGCTCCTCGATGCCCCAGCGAAACTCGTCGATCAGCGCGCGCCGCTCGGCGTCGAGGGAGGCGCGGCGCTGCTCTAGCTGCGCGAGACGCCCGAGGCAGACGGCGATCTCCCGCGCATCCGACCGGTCGCGGTCCGCGCCGGTCGGCAGTTTCGATGCCCGCAGCTCGGCCGCCCGGAGATAGCGCGGCAGACATTCCAGTCGCTGCGCCGGCGTGGCGCTCAGGAATCCCGGATAGACCAGTCGCGCGAGCTGGGCGTCGATATCCGCGCGCACGTCGTCCAGCCGCTCGGGGAGTTCCGCGACGGCAGCGGCCGCTAGCCGCCGCGCCTCGAGTATCTCGCCGAGCAGGCCGGCCAGCGCCTCGCCCGCCGCCACCAGATCGCTGCGGCCGGACTCCCGCAGCGCCTCGTAGTCGCCCCGATTGCGCACCGTCGCCCTGCGCTCCAGAGGGAACGCCCGGCCGAAAGCGGCCGTGACGAAATCCTCGGCCAGTTCACCGGCTCCGCCCACCCCGGCCCAGGCGAGCTGCAACCGGCGGTCTCCCGTCACCTGGCCGCGTAGCAGCTTCTCCTGCTGTGCCAGCGCGAGGCGCAGCAGCCGCAATACTCCGCCGGCGTGGACCGCCGCCGCCTCGGCCTCGTCGTTCGCGTACTCCACCGTCACCCCGTTCTCACGGTCGGCCAGTGCCGGGAAGCGCTCCAGGCGCAGGCCGCCCGACACCTCCGCCTGCACGCCCGGGAGCTCGCCGAAGTCCCAGTCACGGTGCAGCGTCGGCCGGGCTTCGCCGGAGGGGGCCGCGGCCGGCGGGGCCGCGTCCCCCACTTCGTTCCGCAGCGCTTCCAGATCCCGGCCGGCGGCGATCACCTCGTCGGCGTCGTCGGTGACCTCCAGGCGCAGCCTCAGATGCTCGGGCTCGTCCGCCGCCGCCGGTATCTGATCGGGCGTGATGCCGAATTCGCCGGCGAGGAAATCGGCCAGCGCCTGTTCCAGTTCGCCGCTGCCCGGCATCACCAGATAGCGGGCCGCGAAATCCGCGGCAGTGTCGGCGATGGGTTGCAGGCGACGGCGCAGCGCCTTCGGCAGCGAGCGCATGCGCAGCTCCGCCCGCTCCGCCACCAGGGGCGGCAGCGCGCGGTCCAGCTGAGCCGGCTCCAGCTGGGCCAGCGCGGGCGCCGGCAGCCGCACGGTGGCGCCGTCGTCGGCTTCGCCGGGACGGAAGCGGTAGGCGACCGGCAGGTCCTGGCCCAGCAGTTCCACGGTGGCCGGCATCTCCGTGCTGCCACCGCCCGGGTCGCGGGCGAGGTCCTGGTCCGGGAAGCAGAGTATCTCCGGGTCGCGCTTCGCGGCCTTGCGCAGCCAGCGACGGAAGCTGCGCAGGTCCACGACATGCTCCGGGATCTCCCGCTCGTACAGTTGCGCCATCTCGCCGTCGGGAATGAGGAGCGCCCGCCGGGCCTCGCCCTCTCTCTCCCGGATGCGGGCGATTGCCGCCTGGTTGTGGCGCCAGAAGCGGTCCCGGTGATTCGCCCTGCCCTGCACCAGCGCCTCGCGAATGAAGATGCGCCGCGACTCCGCCGGGTCGACGGGCCCGTAATTCACCCGGCGGCCGGCCGCCAGCACCAGGCCGAACAGGGTGACGGTTTCGCTGGCCTCCACGCGCCCGCGGCGCGGGTTCCAGCGCGGCTCCTCGCAGGCCCGCTGGACCAGGTGAGCAGCCACCTCGAGGATGCTGCCCGGCTCCGTGGCGGCGGCGGTGCGGGCGAATAGCCGGCTCGTACGCACCAGCTCCATGGCGAACACCCAGCCAGGCGGCTTGCCGTGCAGCCCGGAAGCAGGATGCAGATGAAAGGTGGTACCGCGGGGGCCATCGTAGCGGGTCGCCTCGTCGCGGCGGCCGATGTGACCGAGCAGCCCGGCCAGCAGCGCCTTGTGCAGGGCCGCGCGGTCACCGGCACCGTGGGCCACGGGCATGCCGGCGTCGCGGCAGAGCCCGGTGAGCTGGGAGTGGATCTCGCCCCACTCGCGCAGGCGGCGCGGCGAGAGGTAGCGCGCCTCGGCCCAGCGCTCCGCCTGCCGGCGGCTAGTGCCCCGCCGGGCCGCCCGCCAGGCGCGCCACAGGTTCAGCAGAGTGACGAAGTCGGAGGCCCCGTCCGCGAACGGTTCCTGGGCCGCCCGGGCCTTGGCGCCCTCCTCCGGCGGGAAGAGTCGCGGGTCCTGACCGGCCAGGCCAGATACGATCACCAGTGCGTCGCGCAGCTCGCCGCGCTCCTCGGCGGCCAGCAGCATGCGGGCGAGCCTCGGGTCCACCGGCAGGCGCGCCATGCGCCGGCCGGCCTCCGTGATCTCACGTGCGTCGTCCACCGCCTCCAGTTCGGCCAGCAGGCGATAGCCGTCCTGGACGTAGCGGGCATCCGGCGGGTCGATGAACGGGAAGTCCTCCATCTCGCCCAGACGGGCGGCGGCCATCTGCAGGATGACGCTCGCGAGATTGGTGCGCCGGATCTCCGGGTCGGTGTAGGCCGGCCGCGCCGCGAAGTCCTCCTCGCCGTACAGGCGCACGCAGATGCCTGGCGCGATGCGCCCGCAGCGGCCGGCCCGCTGGTTGGCGCTGGCCTGGCTGACCGGCTCCACCTGCAGGCGCTGGATCTTGCTGCGGTAGGAGTAACGGCTGATGCGGGCGACGCCCGAGTCGATCACGGCCATGATCCGGGGCACCGTGAGCGAGGTCTCCGCCACGTTGGTGGCAAGCACGATCCGCCGCCGCCGGCCGGGCCGGAACACCCGGCCCTGGGAGGTCTCCGAAAGCCGTCCGTAAAGCGGCAGTATCTCCCAGCCCGAGTCGCCCCGGCGGGAACCCAGCCGGGCCCGCTCGAGGGCTTCGGCTGCCTCGCGGATCTCGCGCTCGCCGGGCAGGAACGCGAGGATGTCGCCCTCGGGCAGCTCGCGCATGAGCTGCCGCGCCGCCTCGGTGAGTGCATCGGCCAGTTCCGTGTCGCCGGCCGGCGCCTCGTAGCGCACTTCCACCGGATAGCCGCGTCCCGACACCTCGATCACGGGCGCGGCGTCGAAGTGACGCGAGAACCGGCCGGGATCGATGGTGGCCGAGGTGATGATCACCTTGAGATCGGGCCGGCGCGGCAGCAGCCTCTTCAGGTAGCCGAGGATGAAGTCGATGTTGAGGCTGCGCTCGTGGGCCTCGTCGATGATCAGCGTGTCGTAGCGGCGCAGCTCCTGATCGAAGCCGAGTTCGTTCAGCAGAATCCCGTCGGTCATCAGCTTGACCCGCGTGCCGGGCTCGCTGCGGTCGTCGAATCGCACCTGGTAGCCGATGCCTGCGCCGAGCGACAGACGGGTCTCCTCGGCGATGCGCGCGGCCACCGATCGGGCCGCGAGGCGGCGCGGCTGGGTGTGGCCGATCATGCCGTCGATGCCGCGGCCGAGCTGCAGGCAGATCTTCGGCAGCTGGGTGGTCTTGCCGCTGCCGGTCTCCCCGCATACGACCACCACCGGATGCTCCCTGACGGCAGCGGCGATCTCGGCCGCCAGGCCCGAGATCGGCAGGGCTTCGGGAAACTCCAGATGGGGCTGGTGCGCCCGGCGTGCCTCCGCCTCCCGCTGCCGCCGGCCTCCCCTGCGTGGCGGCCCGCTCATCCCGGCGGCAGGCGCACCGTCACCCGGGCGCCACCCAGGTCCGAGCGTGCCACCTCGACGCCGCCCCGATAGGCGTCGGCGAGCTCCACCACCACGCTGAGGCCGATGCCCTGGCCGGGCTTGCTCTCGTCCAGTCGCCGACCACGTTCCAGCAGCGAACTCTCCCCGCCATCGGGGATGCCGGGACCGTCGTCCTCCACCGTCAGCACCATGCCCTGGCGCGGCGAGACGCCGTCCGCCGCGCGGGTGGCGCTGACCCGCACCCGGCTCTCGCCCCACTTGTGGGCGTTCTCCATCAGGTTGCCGGCGAGTTCCAGCA
>CAYQZN010000260.1:0-4122 GCA_964421805.1 uncultured Woeseiaceae bacterium | reverse complement strand
TCAGCGTCATGCCGGACAGCGGCGACCAGTTGGTGCGCCCGATGGCCTCCGACAGAATGACCCCCGCCATCCAGATCCAAACCGTGCCGAGCAGCGCCATGAGGACGCCCCGGCCGAGGCCGACGGCCTCCGTGGAGGAGACGGCGATGACCCCCAGCAGCAGCGCGGCACCGACGATGGCGCCGTAGAGCAGCTTGATCGGCATCTCGTCGCCGGATACCGCGGATTCGACCTTGGCGGCGCTCTGCATGGAACGCACTGCCGAGCGTATCAGCGGGAACGCGAGCACCACGCCCATTACCGCGCCGCCGATCAGCATGCCGATGCCGATCGGGCGGAACAGCGCCGAGCGCAGGAAGCCGGGATCCGTGATCGTCTGCCCGGTGGCGGGGTCGACCGGCAGCTGGCCGTTGGCGGCGAGCAGCGGCGCGATGAACCACCAGGTCACGAAGCCGCCGATGATGAAGGCGACCCCGCCCTTGCCCGCGATGAAGGCCACACCCACGGTCAGCAGCGACAGATACCAGACCCCGTTCATGTATTCCGGCATGCCCAGGCGGGAGCCGAGGTCCCAGTCCGAGACGCCGCTCCACTGGGTGGCGAAATGCACCGCCGCGCTCACGCCGGCCGCGCCCAGCAGGATCGCCGCCTTGCGCACGCCCGCACCCGGAGACTTCAGGATGGTCGCCACCGCCACGCCGCCGGGATAGGTCAGCCGCTCGAAATCGATCATCTGTTTTCTGAGCGGGATGATGAAGGCGATGCCGAGATAGGCTCCGGCGATACAGCCGAAGGTGAGGAGGTAGGGATTGAAGTCGCCGCCATGGCCGAGGATGAAGATCGCCGGCACGGAGAACATCATGCCCGAGGAAGCTCCATTCACCGCGCTGGCCACCGTCTGGGCGATGTTGTTCTCGATGATGCTGCGCCGGCGCAGCAGGCCGCGCAGGATGCCGAAGCCGAGGATGGCGGCGAGTTCCGAACCCTCGATGGAGAAGCCGAGGATGAGCGCCGCGTAGCCGATGGAGATGGCGATGATGACGCCCAGGAACCAGCCGACGATCACCGCCGGCCAGGAGAGCTCAGGATAGGCGCCCTGCATGGGCACCGGTCCCGCGGCGTTGTTCATGGGCATCGCTCCTCTGCGGGGTCCGCTGTCAGACCTCTGCCGGATCCCGGCTCGGGCGGAGTCTATCACGGGCCATGGGCAGGCCAGGTCTCACGGCAACAGCGGCTCGATGCGCTCCGCCGGCAGGCCCTTTTCCATGATCTGCGCGAATTCGTCTCCCAGCCTCTCGCTCTCGGCCACTGCCTGCTTCCAGTGGCGCTCTCGGGCGGCCGGGTCGTAGCGACGGAAATCGTGGCGGTCCGGGATACGCCCGCCCGGCAGGCCGGCGACGAACTCGTCGGAAGGCGCCATCAACAGGACCCGGTCCATGTGCGCCCGCGCGGGGCGACGCCAGGAGAGGCGTTTGTCGAACCAGCCCGGGATCACGTGGGGATAGAAATGGGCATAGAGCGCGATGCCGTCGATCGCGGACAGCGGCAGGTCGAGGTGATAGTCGATGATGCCGCCGTCCCGATAGACTCCGGGCACGCCGCCCGGGATGTCGCGCATGCCCTCGATCACCAGCGGGATCGCGCCGCTCGCCAGGATCGCCGGCGCCAGGTTCTCTTCGCTGAGTGCGTGCACCCGCAGCGGGAAATCGCCCGCGTGGAGGAACGGCGCCTCGTCCCTGGGATCGCTGAACAGGGCGCGGCTGAAGAACGCCCGCAGGCTGCGGCGGCTCACCAGGTTGCCGGCGGCAGCAAGTGCCAGGCCCGCCGTCAGCAGCGCGCCGCGCTCCGAGGCCGCCGGCCCGTGGGCGCGGGCGGTCATCACGTGGGTCCGCAGCAACGGATGGGAGAGGATCTCCCGCGCCCCGCCGGGCCCCAGCGCGTGGCCCAGTATCTCCCGGCTCTTCGCCGTGATCTCCGCGCGGTCCGGCCGTTCGCTGTAGTGCTGGTAGACGTAGCCGTCACGCAGGCGGTCGATCGCCGCCAGCGGGTCGGACTGAGCGTAGCAGGCGAAACGCCAGGTGCCGATGGAAGAGCCGATCAGGTGCACCGGACCGCGCAGCCGGGGCAGCAGCTCGCGCATGATGACCCGGTCCAGGCCGTACAGCACCAGCCATTTTGCGCCGCCGGAGGCACCGGCCAGGAGCCGGATCCGCTCCGGGTCGAGGCCCCGTTCGCGGATCTCGGCCAGCGCGGTCGGACCGGCCAGAAATCGGAGGGCAGGACCCGCCACGAGACCGCTCCTGACCCGGCGCGCGGCCCGTCAGCCCGCGGCCCGCAGGTCCTCGTACTCGGGATGACGCTCCAGCCACGCCGCCACGTAGGAGCAGGCCGGCACCACGCCGTGGCCGCGGTCCCGGGCGTAGTCCATGCCCGTGCGCACCAGCCGGCCCGCGATACCGCGGCCGCCGATCGCCTCCGGCACCTGCGTGCTGGTGAAATGCATCACGTCGCCGTCCATCTCGTAATCGGCGTACGCGAAATGGCCGTCCACCTCGGTCTCGAAGCGCCGTTCGGCCGTGTTGTGAGTGACCTCGATTTCCGGTCTGTTGTCGGCGTTGCTGTCTGCCATCGGCTCCTCGCTCAGTCGAAGGGGTGTCTCAGTACGATGGTCTGCTCGCGGTCGGCGCCGGTGGAAATGATGTCGATGGGCGTACCCACAATCGCCTCGATGCGCGCAAGATAACTGCGGGCGTTCGCCGGCAGCGCATCGTAGTCGGTGATGCCGACCGTGGATTCCGTCCAGCCGGGCATGTCCTCGTAGACGGGCTCGATGTCGGCATAGCGGTCCACCGCGACCGGCGGGGTGTCGATGGTGTCGTCGCCGATGCGGTAGCCGGTGCAGACGCGGATGGTCTCCATGCCGTCCAGCACGTCCAGCTTGGTGACGCACAGACCCGCGACGCTGTTGTTGACGATGGAGCGCTTCAGGGCCACGGCGTCGAACCAGCCGACCCGCCGCGGGCGCCCGGTGGTGGCGCCGAACTCCGCGCCCACCTTGGCCATGCGCTCGCCCTGATCGTCGAACAGTTCGGTGGGGAAAGGGCCTGCCCCCACCCGGGTCGTGTAGGCCTTCACGATGCCCAGCACGTAGTCGATGGACCGCGGGCCGATGCCGGTGCCGGTGCTGGCGCTGGCCGCCACCGTGTTCGAGGAGGTCACGAACGGGTAGGTGCCGTGATCGATATCGAGCATGGCACCCTGGGCGCCCTCGAACAGGACGCTCTCGCCGGCCTCGGTCAGTTCGTGCAGGATCCGGGTCACGTCGGCGGTGATCGGCGCGAGGGTTTCGGCGAGTTCGAGAGCCCGATCCAGCGTCTCGGTGAAGTCCACCGTCGCCGCGTTGAAATAGTGCTTGAGGACGAAGTTGTGGTAGTCCAGCACCTCGCCGAGCCGGGAGGCGAATTGCTCACGCATGTAGAGGTCGGAGACCCGCAGCGCCCGGCGCGCCACCTTGTCCTCGTAGGCGGGACCGATGCCTCGCCCGGTGGTGCCGATGGCTGCCGCCCCCCGTGCCTTCTCCCGCGCCCGATCTAGCGCTACGTGGGACGGCAGTATCAGGGGACATGAAGGACTGACCCGGAGACGCTCGTACACCGGTACGCCGCGCTCGATCAGGGCGGCGGCCTCCTCCACCAGCGCGTCCATGGACAGGACCACGCCGTTGCCGATCAGGCACTGCACCCCTTCCCTGAGGATGCCGGAAGGAATCAGGTGGAGTACGGTCTTCTCGGCGCCGATCACCAGCGTATGGCCCGCGTTGTGGCCACCCTGGAAGCGCGCGACCGCCGCGGCCCGGTCGGTGAGCAGGTCGACGATCTTGCCCTTGCCCTCGTCGCCCCATTGGGTGCCGATGACGACTACGTTTCTGCCCATAATGGTCGTTGTCCGCGGTTGTGAGGCTTATTCAGTAGCGTACGAAGTAGAGCAGCGCAAGGCCGGCGACCATGCTCACCAGCCCTATCCGTCGGATACTGCCGTCGTCGAGCTCGGCGATGGAAACCAGCGCCTCGCGCCAGCGGCGCGGGCTGGCGAAAGGCAGCAGCCCCTCGAGCACGAGATACA
>CAYQZN010000259.1:0-4145 GCA_964421805.1 uncultured Woeseiaceae bacterium | reverse complement strand
GCCTGACCCTCACCCGGGAGCGCTGCGAGCAGCTGCGCCTGCCGCTGATGGTGGGCCACACCAACGCCATGCACGCCACCAATTTCACCATCTCCATCGAGGCGGCCGAGGGCATCACCACCGGCATCTCGGCCCACGACCGGGCCCGCACCATCCAGGCCGCCGTGGCGCCGGACGCGAAGCCCGAGGACCTGTCCCAGCCGGGTCACATCTTCCCGGTCATGGCCCAGCCCGGCGGCGTGCTGACCCGCGCGGGGCACACCGAGGCCGGCTGCGACCTGGCCCGCCTCGCCGGCATGGAGCCCGCGGCGGTGATCGTCGAGATCCTGAACGAGGACGGCAGCATGGCCCGGCGGCCCGATCTCGAGGCCTTCGCCAACCGGCACGGGCTGAAAATCGGTACGATCGCGGATCTGATCCGCTACCGGCTCGAGAAAGAGGTCTCGGTGGAGCGCATCAGCGAGCATTCGGTGCAGACCGGAGAGGGCGAGTTCCGCCTGTTCTGCTTCGAGGACCACGTGAACCGCACCGTGCACGTGGCCCTGGTGCACGGCACCATCCGGCCGGACTCGACGCCGCTGGTGCGCGTGCACATCCAGGACACGCTCGGCGACGTGGTGGGCGTGCGCGATCCGGCTTTCGGCTGGCCCCTGCGCGACGCGATGCGCCGGGTGGCGGCGGAGGACAGCGGCGTCATCGTCATCCTGCGCGACCAGGAGGGCCCGCGGGAGTTGATGGAGGCCGTGGCCGCCATGGAGCGCCCGGTGGAGGAACTCGAGCGGCGCCGGGACGGCGCGGCCGTGCTGCGCACATATGGTGTGGGCGCCCAGATCCTGCGCGATCTCGGTGTGCACCGCATGCGGGTGCTCTCCGCGCCGAAACAGATGCATGCCATCTCGGGCTTCGGCCTCGAAGTGGTGGATTACGTTCAGGGCCAGTAAGCGGCCGCCGGGCGACGGACGGGAAATCGATGGAAAATATCAAGACCGTGGAAGGCGACTTCGTCCTGCGCGATGCCCGCATCGCCATCGTGGCCGCGCGCTTCAACGACTTCATCGTCGACCGGCTGGTGGGCGGCGCCGTCGATACGCTGCTGCGCCACGGCGCGGCCGAGGCGGACCTGGAGCTGATCCGGGTGCCGGGCGCCTGGGAGATCCCGCTGGCCGTCGACAAGGCGGCAGCGAGCCGGCGCTTCGAGGCGGTCATCGCCCTCGGCGCGGTGATTCGCGGCGCCACGCCCCACTTCGACTACGTGGCCGGGCAGTGCGTCAAAGGGATCGCGGCCGCGGGCGAGCGCCACGGCGTGCCGGTGGCCTTCGGCGTGCTGACGGTGGACACCATCGAGCAGGCCGTCGAGCGGGCGGGCACCAAGGCGGGCAACAAGGGCGCGGAGGCCGCCCTGTCGGCCATCGAGATGATCAATCTGCTCAGGCGCCTCGACTGAGCGCCGCATGAGCCCCGCATGAACAAAGGCCCCGCAACCTCCCGGCGCAGCCGCTCGCGGGAACTCCTGGCCCAGGCGCTCTACCAGGCCCAGCTCACCGGCCAGGAGCATGCGGAGCTTTCCCGCCAGTTCGCCGAGCGCGACGAGTACGCGCGGGTGGACCAGGACTGGTTCCGCGAGATCCTCAAGGGCGTCATGGCGCACCGGGCCGAGCACGAGGCGGATATCGCCGGGTTCGCGGACCGCCCCTTCGACCAGATCGATCCGGTGGAGATCGCCGTGCTGCTGGTGGGGCTGGAGGAGCTGCGCCATCACCCGGAGGTGCCGTTCCGCGTGGTCATCAACGAGGCGGTGTCGGTGGCGCGGCGCTATGGCGCGGAGGACGGGCACAAGTACGTCAACGCCATCCTGGACAAGGCTGCCGCGCGCTACCGCCAGCCGGAGAAGGCCGTCGTCCGGCGCTAGCCCCGGCAGGCCCTGATGCGACGCCGGGGATCCCGTGGACGAATTCCAGCTCATCGAACGCTACTTCCGCCGGCCCGCCCCGGGCGGCGCCGGCGTCGAGGTGGGCGTGGGCGACGACGGCGCCATCGTGCGGCTGCCGCCGGGCCGCGAACTGGTCGTCGTCGTCGACACTCTGGTCGCCGGGGTGCATTTCCCGGCGGAGATGACGCCGCCGGACGTGGGCTACCGGGCACTGGCCGTGAATCTCAGCGACGTCGCCGCGATGGGCGCCGAGCCCGCGTGGATGACGCTGGCGCTCACGCTGCCGGCTCCGGATGCCGACTGGCTGGAGGGCTTCGCGGCCGGCCTCTGGGACCTGGCGGAGCGCCACGGCGTCGCGCTGATCGGCGGCGACACGACCCGCGGGCCGCTCACGGTCAGCGTACAGGTGCTTGGCCACCTGCCCGCGGGCACCCGGCTGCTGCGCGGCGGCGCCCGCGCGGGTGACCGGGTCTTTGTCAGCGGCACACCGGGCGACGCCGCTGCGGGACTCGGCCTGCGGACGCCCGACACCGATGCGGAACGGCGGTTGCGCACGCGCTTCCTGCGGCCCGAGCCCCGGCTCGGCCTCGGCCTTGCACTGGCGGGCCGGGCCAGCGCCGCTATAGCCGCCATAGACGTCTCCGACGGCCTGCTGGCCGATCTGGCGCACATCTGCGAGGCCAGCGGCGTCGGCGCCGTGATCGAAGAGGAGCGTCTGCCACTGTCGGCGGCACTGCTCGAGGTGGCCGGCCGCGAGCGCGCGGCCGAGCTCGCGCTGACCGGCGGCGACGACTACGAACTCTGCTTCACGCTGCCGCCGGAGGTGGAAGCCGACGACCTCTCCGCCGACGTGCCCGTCACCGCAATCGGCGTCGTGACGGCGGAGCCGGGCATCCGCCTGCGCCGGCACGGACGCGACGTACCGCTGCCGGCGGGCGGCTACCGGCATTTCGGAAACGAGTCGTGATCCGGCCGTCGGCGCGCACCGTCTTCGGCGACCCGGTCCACTTCCTGGCCTTCGGCGCCGGCGCCGGCCTGGCACCGAAAGCGCCCGGCACCGTGGGCTCCCTGTGGGGCGTGGCGCTCGCCTGGCTGACCGCCGGCTGGACGCTGCCGGCGCAGATCCTGCTCGCTCTCGTCCTGATCGTCGTCGGTTTCCGCATCTGCGGCGAGAGCGCCCGGCGGCTCGGCGAACACGACCACCCGGGCATCGTCTGGGACGAGATTGCGGGCTGCTATCTGACGCTGCTGGTGGCAGGTCCGGAGCCCGTCTGGCTCGTCGCCGGATTCGCCGCCTTCCGGCTGTTCGACATCTGGAAACCCTGGCCGATTCGGGACCTGGATCACAGACTCCACGGAGGCGCCGGAATTATGCTCGACGACGTCGTTGCGGGAGTCTACGGCGCCCTCGCTCTCGCCGCCCTCGAATGGATCAGCAGCACCTCGTTAAGTTAAATGGGACAGCCAGTCGCCACAGACGCCTCTTCGTCCGTCCTGCCGGAGAAGATCGGCAAATACGTCATCATCAACGAGGTGGGGCGGGGCAGTACGGGTAACGTCTACCTGTCCCATGACCCGTACTACCGGCGCGACGTCGCCATCAAGGTCTACAACATCGGCAACGACGAGGACGACGCGGAGCGCACGCGGGTCACTCGCAAGATGTTCTTCAACGAAGCCCACATGGTGGGCATGCTGCAGCATCCGAACATCCTGCCCATCTACGACGCCGGCGAGGAAGACGGCAAATACTACGTGGTCACCGAGCACGTACACGGCGCGCGCACGCTGGCCAAATACTGCAAGCCGGACAACCTGCTGCGCGTCGACGACGTCGTGGAGATCATCTACAAGTGCGCCAAGGCGCTGCACTACGCCCACAGCCGCGGCGTGATCCACCGGGACATCAAGCCGAGCAACATCATGCTCACGACGGACAACGACGTGCGCATCATCGACTTCGGCATCGCGCTGGTGAACGACTCCGACGTCTCCCAGATCCAGGGCATCGCGGGCTCGCCCAGCTACATGTCGCCGGAGCAGGTGCAGTCCCACGCGCTCACCAACCGCTCGGACCTCTACTCGCTGGGCGCCGTGATGTACGAACTGCTGACCGGCTTCCGGCCGTTCCGCGCCAATAATCTCTCGAAGCTGCTGCACCAGATCGTCTACGCCACGCCCCAGCCCATCCTGCGCTACCGCGACGACATCGGCG
>CAYQZN010000258.1:0-4164 GCA_964421805.1 uncultured Woeseiaceae bacterium | reverse complement strand
GCGCTCCCTGAGCGCCACGAGTGTCGACAGCGGCTCTTCTCTCTCTACGAGCAAACAGACCTCCTCCGCCCGGGCCCGCTATGGCCGAACAGTTGCTTGTTTTCCAAATATGGGTACCGAGTATCCGAAAATTAGGTACCGGATGGCAAAAACACAGGGTGTGCACGGAAGTCATGGTGGCGTCGAGTTGCTGCAATCGGCCATCGGATGGTCGATCGCCCGATCGGCAACAGGATTATGTCCAGCAGGGGGACTACATCATGAACGCACGGCCTGCCTTCAAGGCTTTCATCTTCCTTCTACTCATGCTGCTGCTGAGCGTCGGGCTCACCGGCTGCCTCGACGACGACGACGCGAACGATGGCAACGACAATCCGCCGCCGCCGGCCGCCAGCAGCGATGCCGATCTTTCGGCGCTGAGCATCTCTGCCGGAACGCTGGACCCTGCGTTTTCGCCGGACGTCAACGATTACGCGGCGACCGTCGGCAATGCCGTCGCGGAGATCACGGTGACCGCGACCACCAGCGATGCCGCCGCCACGCTCACCGTGGACGGCACGGCCACCGACTCCGGTGCGACTTCCGCGCCCATCGATCTCGTCGTCGGCACCACACAGATCGATATCGTGGTAACCGCCGAGGACGGCACCACGAAGACCTATGCCGTGGCGGTCACCCGCGAGCCATCCAGCGACGCCACGCTCTCGGCGCTCGAGCTCTCGGCGGCGGCGCTGAGCGAGACGTTCGACCCGGCCACGACCGCCTACACCGCCGATGTCCCCAACGACGTCGACAGCACGACGGTGACCGCCACCGTGAACGACGAGGCGGCTGCGCTGGAGATCGACGGCACCGCCGTCGATTCGGGCACGGCCAGCGACCCGATCGCGCTCGATGTGGGCGAGAACACGATCACGGTCACCGTGACGGCCGGGGACGGCACGAGCACGGAGACCTATACGGTCACCGTTACGCGCGCTGAACCGCCGGTCGTCTCCGCTGACGTCAGCATCCTGGTGCTGAGCGCGGAGGCCCGGCTGATCGAAGGCGCCACCCTTACCGTGGAGTCGAGCGGCGAGACGGCGACGACGGGCACCGACGGCCGTGCCACCGTGCCGGTAGCCGAGGAGAGCCGGGAACTCGTCCGGGTCACCGCGCCGGGCTATCTGCCGCAGACGCTACCGCTGAACCTGCCCGCCGAGGCGCGGCCCGGCGTCTTCAAGGTCGCCCTGATCGCCGAGGCCGATCCGATACAGATCGCCGCCGCCGAGAACGGTGGCAGCGCCGCGGGCGCGGACGGTGCCTCCGTGACGCTGCCCGCCGGCGCGCTCGTCGACTCGGCGGGCCAGCCGGTGACCGGCCCCGTGGACGTCTACATCACGCCGCTGGACGTCGCCGACGACCGCGCCTTCGCAGCGTTCCCGGGCGGCTTCGAGGCCGAGAACGCCGCCGGCGATCCGGGCTTCATGCTGAGTTACGGCACGGTGGACTTCCGCTTCGAGCAAAACGGCGAGGTGCTGACTCTCGCTGATGGTCAGACGGCCACCATCGAGATACCTATTTACGTGAGCGCGGACTCCCAGGGGGCTCCGCTCTCAGCCGGCGCGGCCATTTCGCTGTGGTCGCTCGATGAAGACACGAGCCTCTGGCTGGAGGAGGGGCAGGGCACGGTCGTCGCGTCCGCGTCCTCACCCACCGGCTTCGCGCTGCGCGGCGAGGTGACTCACTTCAGCTGGTGGAACTGTGACGATTTCAGGGAGCGCGGCGAGATCGAAGTCACCATCGACTGCTCCGGCCTCGGCGTGACCTGTACGGCCGAGGTACCGGTGCCCGCCTCCAATCTGGCCTGCGAGGGTGGCGGAAACGGCGGCCCGCGCTATTCCGGCATGTTCGGCCTCAGCGGCGGTGCAACGCTGCCCCGCCTGCCGGTGCCGAGCGGCACCGATCTCGACTGCTCGGTGGATGCGGACGGCGGTGTCGCGGCCACGACCGACCCCGACCCGGTCAATGCCGACGTCGGCTCCGTGCTCCCGGTCGACGTGATCCTGGAACCCGCGCACCTGAACGACGACCGCTTTCTGCCCGGCGAGCGGCTGCGCGGCGAGATGACCGCCGTGGGCGAGGTTCACACCTACCGCTTCGACGGCCTCGCGGGCGAGATTTTCCGTCTGACCGCCTACCCGGCCGCTGACGGCATCGCCGAACCCGGCCTGACCGGCAATCTGGGCGCCACGGTCTCCGTCTGGTCCGGCGATACCGAACTCGCCAGCGCGCCGTTCGAGAGCACGATCGCCGGCGAAATCGAGCTGACGCTGCCGGCCGACGGCGAATTCGAGGTCCGTTTCCGGGCCGACGGCAAGGTGCCGGGCTGGTATCTGGCCACCACGGAGCTGCGCTCGCCGACGCTGTCCGGGGCGAACGGCAAAGTGGCATTTCTGGCGCGGGACCGGGGCAGCGCCGGCCGCCCGGGTGCGCGGCTGCATACAGTGCCCGAGGGGGCGAGCCCCTATCTGGAGCTCTCCGACGAGTTCGTGGATGATTTCTCCACCGAGGGCGTGCGCTTCAGCCCGCCGACATTCAGCTTTCGGCGCCAAGCGCCCTATTACCTCGAGGTCGTACCCGGCCGAATCATCTACCTGGCCGACCACGACACGCCCGGGATCTACGAGCTGTACATGATCGACCTCGCCAATCCGGGCGAGGCAACGAAGCTGAACGGCGCGGAGACGGCGAACGGAGAAATCAGCGACTTCCGGGTGAGCCCGAACGACCCGACGCGCGTCGTCTACCGGGTCGGCGGCGAGGACTTCGGCCGCCAGATCTGGTTCGTCGACACCGACGACCCCGGTAATTCCGTGCGCATCGCCGAGCCGCTGTCGGATCCGCTCTACAGCGGCAACCAGGCGCACTTCGAGTTCGTCGCCGGCGGAGACGCGGTGGTCTACCAGGCCGACTACACCACCGACAACAACCTGGAGGACGGCGATCTGTATCTGGTCGACCTGGATGATCCGACGGTGGCGACCCGGCTGAATGCGCCACTGGACCACGACGGCGGCGAGCGGATCCAGCAGTTCGATTCGCGCAGCGCGGTCAGCCCGGACGGCAGTCTGGTCGCCTATGTTGCGAACCTGACCGATGAGAGTGGCGTGCTGCATCTCGTCGATGTCAGCGATCCTGGTAACGCCACCCCGATCCAGCTGGACGAGATCAACGAGGAACGGACGATCGGTGTGCAGTTCAGCCCGGATGGCACGAAGATGGTCGCGGTGCGCGATCGCTTCAGCGGGGCGGGCAACGGGCCGATCTACCTCGTCGACGTCACCGATCCGGTGCAGCCCGCGGCCGCGCAGCGGCTCGACGACTTCGGCTCCCCGGACCGCATCTGGATCAGTCCGGACAGCACGTTTGCGCTGGCCTGGCGCAGTGACAGCATCCGCCGTTATAACTTCGCCGCGCCCGGCGACATCGTCTTCGAGTGGAATTTCCCGGCGCCGGCCAATGTCTACCGACTCCGTTTCACCGTGGACGGCACCGGCTTCGTGGCGCAACTGCGCGATGATGCGACCGGGCTAGGCCAGCTCTGGCTGCACGTCCTCGGCGAGGAGCGCACGACCCAGACCCGGATCGGGCCGCGCGACGATGCCCTCATCGACAGTGACTACGGCGTGATCTACTTCGATCTGGCCGACGACGGCGACACCGTCTACTACATGGCGGACCTCGTGTTCCGGGAGAGCGAGATCTTCCAGACCACGCTGACGGACCCGGACGGCGACCGCCGGGTCGTGGTCGAGACCGTCGACGACCAGGTGATCATCGACACGCCGGCGGACGGCCGCAATCCCACCTTCCTCATCCTGGAGGCCGGCCAGAGCCCGGCCTTCTGAGTCGCGCGACGACGGCCCGCCGCGGGTCCGGGACACCTGCTTCGACAGGACCCCTGCCCCGAAACCCCCGGCGGGCCGTCCCTCCCCGGCAAGGTAGGAGGGCCTTCAGGCCCGATCGATCGCGGCTGAAGCCGCTCCTGACATCGTCTGTTGGCTGCAGACGGCCCGGACGACCCCCGCAGGGCGGCCACAAAGGAACGGGGGTCTGGCAGCGCCCGGATCGGGCCTGAAGGCCCTCCCACAGAAAGGCCCTCCTACACCCATCTCTCTGCTT
>CAYQZN010000257.1:0-4164 GCA_964421805.1 uncultured Woeseiaceae bacterium | reverse complement strand
GTCGTGGAACTGACCACCGGCATCGGCGACAACGAACTCTCGCTGGGCGACGTGGCCCGTCTGGCCCCCGGCGACATCATCCCCATCAACTCCCCCAAGACGGTGACGCTCAGCGTCGGCGACACACCCGTACTCCAGGGCGAGTTCGGCCTGTCGCGGGGGCGCAATGCAGTGCGGACCGGCGTCTGGGTCGCCGCCCGCAAGGACTGAGAGCAAGAGGAAGCATCATGAGTGAGAACACGGAGAACACCGGCGCCGAGGCGGCGGAAGACCAGGCGGCGGCGCCGCCCGCGGCGGAGACCGGCGAGCAGTACTCGCCCGACCGCTTCGAGAAGGGAGCTTCGAGCCTGCCGGCCGACAGCGCCGATATCAAGCTGGACCTGGTGCTGGACGTGCCGGTCACCGTCTCACTGCGGGTGGGCAACACGAAGATCAGCATCCGCGACCTGATGCGTCTGGTGGAAGGCTCGATCATCGAGCTCGACCGGCCCGCCGGCGAGCCCATGGACGTACTGGTGAACGGCACCCTCGTGGCTCACGGCGAGATCGTCGTGGTTAACGACAAGTTCGGCGTGCGCCTGACCGACGTCGTCAGCCCCAGCGAACGTATTCGCAAGCTGAATTGAGCCGGCAGGGAGTCGAGCGCATGGAGATCCGTCCCATCACACGTCAGGCCAAGGCACGCCCGGTCCGGACGATCGCCGCGGCCGCCGTGCTGTGGCTCGTCGCGGCCCCGGTGCTGGCGGCCGGCGGCGGCAAGCCGGCGCCGATGTCATCGCCGATGCCCTCGCCGCTGTCGGGGACGGAACTGCTCAGCATGAGCATGAATCTGCTGCTGGTGATCGGCGCCATCCTGCTGTTCGGCTGGATCTACAGCCGCTCCCAGGGGCTGCGCGCCGCGCGCAACGGCCACTTCCGGGTGCTGGCGGCCCAGCCGCTCGGCGCCAAGGAGAAGGTGGTGCTGCTGCAGGTGGGCGAGCAGCAGGTGGTGGTGGGCATCTCGCCCGGCGGCATGAATACGCTGCTGGTGCCCGAGAAGCCCGTCGCGCCGGTCACCCCGGCGCCCGGCGATCACGAACGCAGTTTCACCGAGCGTCTGCGCGCCGCGGTGGCGGGTAACACGAGGGAGCGGTCATGAACCGGGTGGCCACAGGAGTGGCGCTACGAGTGACGCTACGAGTGACGATACACCTGGCAGCGTTGGCGCTGGTGTTCGCCGTGCTGGTTGCGGCACCGGTCAGCGGCTCCGCGAACGAGGCGACGGCGGCGGACGTCATCGCTGCCGCGGCCGACTCGGTGAACGATTCGGTGAATGGCTCGACCGCGGGCGCCGGAGAGAGCTACAGCCTCAGCATCCAGATCCTGGTGCTGATGACACTGCTGACCCTGCTGCCGGCAGGGTTGCTGTCCATGAGCGCCTTCGTGCGGATGATCATCGTGCTCTCGATCCTGCGCCAGGCACTGGGCACCGCGCAGACGCCCCCGAACCAGGTGCTGATCGGCATCGCCCTGTTCATGACCTTCTTCGTGATGACGCCGGTACTCGATCGCATCTACGACGAGGCCGCGAAGCCGTACATCGACGGCGAGGTGAGCGCCGAGGTGGCGCTCAGCGCGGGCATGGAGCCGCTGCGCGAGTTCATGCTGCACCAGACCCGCGAGGACGACATCGCACTGTTCGCCGGCATCTCCGGACGGACGGATTTCGCATCCGCTGCCGAGGTGCCCACCTCGGTGCTGGTGCCGAGCTTCATCGTCAGCGAACTGAAGACCGCCTTCCAGATCGGTTTCCTGGTGTTCATTCCGTTCTTGATCATCGACCTGGTCGTGTCCAGCGTGCTGATGTCGATGGGCATGATGATGCTCTCGCCCATGCTCATCTCGCTGCCGTTCAAGATCATGCTGTTCGTGCTGGTGGACGGCTGGGCCATGGTGCTCGGCACGCTGGCCTCGAGTTTCTACGTCTGAGGATGCGCCCATGACACCCGAGACAGTCACCACCATCGGACAGCAGGCCCTCTGGGTGACGATACTGCTCGCCTCGCCGCTGCTGCTCTCGGCGCTGGCGGTGGGCTTGCTGGTGGGCATGATCCAGGCCGCCACGCAGATCAACGAGATGACGCTGTCGTTCATCCCGAAGCTGCTCATGCTGGTGGTCGCGCTGTCGGTGGCAGGCCCCTGGATGCTCGGCGTCATCATCGACTTCACGCGCCGCCTGATCACCGACATCCCCGGGATAATCGGGTGAGGCATGAATACCCTCATACCGGTCGTCACCGACATGCTGCTGCCCTACCTGTGGCCGCTGCTCCGCATCTCCGCGATGCTGATGGCGATGCCCTCGCTGGGCGGCGGGCTGGTGCCGAAGCGGGTGCGCGTCCTGCTGGCGCTGGCCTTGTCGGCGGTGATCGCGCCGGTGGTGCCGCTGCCGCCCGCGGAGCGTTTCCTGGAGCCGGCCATCGTCATCACGGTCTTCCACGAGATCCTGATCGGCGTGGCCATGGGTTTCTGCGTGCAGCTGATCTTCGACGCGGTGGTGCTCGGGGCGCAGACCATCGCGATGAGCATGGGCCTCGGTTTCGCGGTGCTGGTGGACCAGCAGCGCGGCGTGAACGTGCCGGTGCTGTCCCAGTTCTTTCTGATGCTGACCACGCTGGTCTTCCTGGCGCTGGACGGGCACCTGGTGATGATCCAGGTGCTGGCCGACAGTTTCCACAGCCTGCCGGTGGGCAGCGGCGGGCTCACGCGGGACGGACTCGGCGGTCTGCTCGACTGGACCGCTTACCTGTTCGTGGGTGCGCTGACGGTGGCGTTGCCGGGCATCACCGCGCTGCTGGTGGTGAACCTGGCATTCGGTGTGATGAGCCGGGCCGCGCCCACCCTGAATCTGTTCGCCGTGGGTTTTCCGGTGTCGATGCTGCTCGGTTTCTTCGTGCTGCTGCTGTCCATGGACAGCCTGACCTCGGGATTCACGCGGCTGCTGGCGCAGTCTTTGGAGATGACGCGCGCACTGGTGGGGGCGAACTGAGGCCATGAGCGGACAGCAGGAACAGTTCCAGGAGAAAACGGAACAAGCGACACCGAAGCGCCGCGAAGACGCGCGCAAGAAAGGTGACGTTGCCCGTTCCAAGGAACTCACCACCATGGGCGTGATGCTGTGCGGCTCCGCCGCGCTGGCGGTGCTGGCCCGGCCCATCGGTGGCGGCATCGTGGACGGCTTCACGGGCGCGCTGGTCACCGAGCGGGCCAAGATCATGGACGCGAATTACGGGCCGCAGGCGCTGGCCGAGGCCGGCGTGGCGGCCGTCGGCGCGCTGGCGCCGTTCTTCGTGGTGGTGGTCGTCGCCGCGCTGCTGAGTTCGGTGGCGCTGGGCGGCTGGGCTTTCAGCGTGCAGGCCATCGCCTTCAAGGGCGAGCGCCTGAGCGTCATCAAGGGCGTGCAACGCATCTTCAGCATGAAGAGCCTGAACGAACTGCTGAAGGCCGTGGCCAAGTTCGCCGTGGTCGCGACGGCGGCCGTGATCTGGCTCTGGCTCAGCTCCGACCGGCTGCTCGGCCTGGGCACCCAGACGCCGGGTGCCGCGCTCGGCGGTGCCGCGGAGCTGCTGGTGCAGTCGCTGATCATCCTGAGCGCGTCGCTGTTGCTGATCGCAGCGGTCGATGTGCCGTTCCAGCTCTGGGATCACGCCAAGAAGCTGCGCATGACCCGCCAGGAAGTGCGCGATGAGCAGAAGGATACCGAGGGCCGGCCGGAGGTGCGCTCGCGCATCCGCCAGCTGCAGCAGGAGGTGGCGACGCGCCGCATGATGGAGGCGGTGCCGGAGGCGGCCGTCATCATCACCAACCCCACCCATTACGCCGTGGCGCTGGCCTGGGATTCCGAACGCATGTCGGCACCCCGGGTGGTCGCCAAGGGTCAGGACCTGATCGCGGCGCGCATCCGTGCGCTCGGCGAGGAGCACGACGTGCCGCTGTTCTCGGCGCCGCCGCTGGCCCGCGCGCTGTATGCGAGCACCCGCATCGGCCAGGAGATCCCCGCGGCGCTGTATACGGCCGTCGCCCAGGTGCTGGCCTACATATTCCAGCTCAGGGATTTCGAGGGCCCGGCTGCCGAGGCGCCCGAGGCGCCGGAGCCGGACGTGGACGAGAGTCTTTTCACCGGGC
>CAYQZN010000256.1:0-4209 GCA_964421805.1 uncultured Woeseiaceae bacterium | reverse complement strand
ATATTGCCCATGCAGACGAAGAGTACCGAGACCTTGTCGCTCGTTTCCGTCATCGTCGTTCTGCTCCCAGGCTGCCGCCTTGCTACCTTCCGGACATCGGGATTCTATAACATCGTCACTGGGCGGACCGAAGAGAAGTGAACACCAGCGTGAAGGTCGTCTGCGCACCCGACAGCTACAAGGAATGCCTGTCCGCCACGCAGGCCGCCGCCGCCATGGCCGACGGCGTGCGTCGCGCGCTGCCTGACGCCGAGGTGGACGTCTGCCCGGTCGCCGACGGCGGCGAAGGCACCGTGGACGCTCTCGTGACCGCCCTCGGCGGGGAGTACCGCGAGAGTGCCGTGACCGGCCCCTGCGGCGAGCCCGTCGTCGCCCGCTGGGGACTGCTGGATGCCGGCACCGCCGTCATCGAGATGGCCGCGGCCGCCGGACTGCAACTCGTGCCGGGCACCCGGCGGGACCCGCGCCGGACCACCACCTTCGGCGTCGGCGAACTGATGCTCGCCGCCATCCGCACCGGCGCCCGGCGCCTGATCGTGGGACTGGGCGGCAGCGCCACCGTGGACGGCGGCTGCGGCATGGCTCAGGCCCTGGGCTGGCGGTTTCGCGCTACCTGCGGCCGCATGCTCGAACCCCCCCTGACCGGCGGCGATCTCCTCTCCATCCTCCGCATCGAGAGCGACGGCGCGGATACCGCCCTCGCCGGCGTGGAGATCATCGGCGCCTGCGACGTGGACGCGCCCTTGCTTGGCTCCGCAGGCGCGGCCACGGTCTTCGGGCCGCAGAAAGGCGCGGACCCGGAGGCGGTCGCGGAGCTGGAGAACGGTCTCGCCCACCTCGCCCGCATCGTGGGGCGGGACCTGGGCGCGGACATGGCCGGCTTCCGCTACGGCGGCGCCGCCGGCGGTCTCGGCGCCGGCCTCGCGGTATTCGCGCGCGCGCGGCTGGAATCGGGCATCGAACGGGTGCTGGGGACCTGCGGCTTCGGCGAGCGGCTGCGAGGCGCCGATCTCTGCCTGACCGGCGAAGGCCGTATCGACGGGCAGACCCTTGCCGGCAAGGCCTGCCTGGGGGTCGCGCGGGCCGCCGCCGCCCGCGGCGTGCCGACGGTCGCGCTGGTCGGGGCGGCGGGACCGGACGCCGACGCCGTGCTGTCCGCGGGCCTCTCCGAATGGCGGCTGATAGGCCCCGGCCTGACCGCCCGCGAGAGCATGCGGCACGCCTCCGCGCTGCTGTCCGCGGCAGCGGCGCGGGCGGCACTGGAGCACGCCGGCGCCCGCTGAAGATCAGAGCCGCGCGGAGAGTATCTGTCGGACCCGTTCCAGGTCCGCCATGGTATCGACGCCCGGTGCAGGCATCTCTCCGGCGATGCCCACCCGGATGCGCAGGCCCAGATAGAGGGCTCGCAGCTGCTCCAGCCGTTCGGTGAGTTCCAGCTCCGCCGGTGCAGCGTCCACCAGTCGTGCCAGCGCGCCGCAACGGTAAGCATAAAGCCCAAGATGGCGCAGCGCGTGCCGGGGGGCCAGACGCTCCGGCTCGGCCGTCGAACTCCTCGGCCAAGGGATCGGCGCGCGGCTGAAATACAGGGCGTGGCCGGCCTGATCCGTCACCACTTTCACCACGTTGGGATCGTGGAACTCTTGCAGGTCGTGCAGGTGGGCGGCCAGTGTGGCGATGTCCGCGCCGCCCTCGGCCAGCAACGAGGCCGCCCGGCCGATCAGCGCCGGCGGCATGAGCGGCTCGTCGCCCTGCAGATTGACCACGATCGTATCCTCGGACCAGCCCCGGCTGCGCGCCACCTCGGCGATGCGGTCGGTGCCCGATGCGTGGTCTTCGCGGGTGAGTACCGCGTCCGCCCCGAAGGCCTGCGCCGCTTCGAGCACGCGCCCGCTGTCGGTCGCAACGATGACGCTCTCGGCCCCGCTCTCCCGTGCCCGCTCCCACACATGACGGATCATCGGCCGTCCTGCGATATCGGCCAGCGCCTTGCCCGGCAGTCGCTCGGAGGCGTAGCGCGCCGGTATGACCACGTGGAACGGGACGCGGGCGCCGGCGCTATTGCTGGAGTCGTTGTTCATCGCACTGCATCCAGTCGCTCATCCAGTCTCTCCAGGAATGCGTCAGCCGTCGCCGCATCGATATCGACGCTCACCGGCACGTACCAGTGACGCCGGCCGGCGCGGTCGGCCACCTTCACAGCGTCTTTCTCGGTCATGAAAACAGGCAGTGTGTCCGGCGGCTCCAGCTCCTGCCGCGACGGCTCCGCATGGTCTGCGAGCGGGTGCTCGATCACCTTCATACCGGCGTCTCGCAGCATGCGGAAGAACCGGGCCGGATTGCCGATGCCCGCGATCGCGTAGACGGCCTGACCGGCAAACTGCGCCAGGTCGCGCCGGGAGTCGTCGGCCAGGTTCACGGCCCCCTCCGGGCGCAGGGTGAAGCCGATGGCGTGATCGATGCCGGTCAGGCCCTGGCTGAAGACCTGGTCGACGGTGTCGAGCCGCGCGGGCGGCTCGCGCAGCGGTCCGGCCGGCAGGCAGCGCCCGTTGCCGAGCCCCCGGTCGAAATCGACCACGGCAATCTCCACGTCCCGAGCCAGCCGATAGTGCTGCAGCCCGTCATCGGCGATGACGACGTCGGCGCCCGCCTCGACGGCGGCCCTGGCGGCCGCCACCCGGTCAGGATGAACGTACACCGGGCAGCCGGCATGACGGGCGAAGATGAGCGCCTCGTCCCCGGCACGTGCCGGATCGGACCCGGGCTCCACCCGCAGCGGCCGCGGCCCCGGGTCGCCGCCGTAGCCTCGGCTGACGATGCCCGGCCGCCGGCCGCGCTCGGCCAGCCGGCGCGCCAGCCACAGGGTCAGCGGGGTCTTGCCGGTGCCACCGACGTTGATGTTGCCCACGACGATCACCGGCGCACCCGCCCGATGACTCGGCAGCAGCCCCGCAGCGAACAGGCGCCGCCGCAGGCCGGCCAGGAACGCGAACAACGCCCCCAGCGGCCGCAGCAGCAGGCCGCCGGAACCCTCGCCGTACCAGACCTGTTCCAGCCAGCGGCGCATCCTCAGGCCTGGCTATCGCTGAACTGCATGCGGTGGAGCATGGCATAGGGCCCCTCGCGCCGCAGCAACTCCTCGTGGGTACCGGTCTCGACCACCCGGCCCGACTCCATGACGACGATCAGGTCCGCGTTCTCGATGGTCGACAACCGGTGGGCGATCACCAGCGTCGTCCGGTCCTCCATCAGCTCGGACAGTGCGCGCTGGATACGCCGCTCGGATTCGCTGTCCAGCGCTGACGTCGCCTCGTCCAGGATAAGCACGGGTGCGTTCTTGAGCAGCGCGCGGGCAATGGCAATGCGCTGGCGCTGGCCGCCCGAGAGCAGCACGCCCCGATCGCCCACCACGGTCTCCAGCCCCAGCGGCAGCTCGCGGACGAACTCCATCACGTAGGCGTGCTCGGCCGCCCGCTCGATGTCGCCACGGCCGACGCCGCCGGCCGCGCCGTAAGCCAGGTTGTTGGCAATGGTGTCGTTGAACAGCACGACGTCCTGGCTCACCAGGCTGATCTGCGCGCGCAGACTGGCCAGGGTGTAGTCGCGCACGGGTCGCCCGTCCAGCAGGATCTCGCCGGCATCGGTTTCGTAGAACCGCGGCAGCAGACTCACCAGCGTGGATTTGCCGCTGCCGGAGCGGCCGACGATGGCGACGGTGCGCCCGGGCTCGACGGTGAGGTTCACGTCTCTCAGAACCACGCCCTTCTCCTCGGCATAGGCGAAACTGACCTGCCGGAACTCCACCCTGCCGGCCACCCGCTCCGCTTCCCAGGTACCGGTGTCCTGCTCCGCCTCCATGTCCAGCACCTCGAACACGCTGTCGGCGGCGGCGATGCCCCGCTGCAGCGGCGCGTTCATATTCGTGAGCCGGCGCAGGGGATCGAGCAGGAACACCATCGCCGTCATGAACGCCGTGAAGGTACCCGGCGTGAGTTCGCCAGCGAGGGACTGCGCGCCGGCCACGTACACCACACCCGCCACGCCGACGGCGAACAGCATCTGGGTGACCGCGATGCCGCCGGCCTTGGCGGCCACCAGCTTCATGTTCAGGCGACGGTTGTTCTCGTTGGCCGCGCCGAAACGCCGGCGCTCGTAGTCCTGGCCGTTGAACACCTTCACCACCCGGTGGCCCTGCACCGCCTCCTCGGTCAC
>CAYQZN010000255.1:0-4209 GCA_964421805.1 uncultured Woeseiaceae bacterium | reverse complement strand
GAGGGCCGCGGCCCCGCACACCTCCCTGTGAGCGGGCGGCCGCGGCGGTCTCCTCCCCCGTGGCAAGCGGTTGGCATGGTCGCGCGCGGGATGCCGGCGACCGGGGTAGACTGCCAGCGGCCCCGGCAGGCAGCATCGCCATTAACTGGGGAACGGCGGGAAGAAACCGGACATGATCGGTCTGCTGCAAAGGGTCACGGAAGCTTCCGTCCACGTGGACGGGCGGGAGGTGGCCAGCATCGGCGAGGGGCTGGCCGTCCTCGTGGGGGTGCGGCGGGGCGACGACGAGCGGGACGCCGCCCGCCTGGCCGAGCGCCTGCTCGGTTACCGCGTGTTCCCGGATGGCGAGGGACGCATGAACCGGTCCCTGGCGGACACCGGCGGGTCTCTGCTGCTGGTGCCGCAGTTCACTCTGGCCGCCAATACGCGCAAGGGAACCAGGGCCAGCTTCACGGGCGCTGCGCCGCCCGAGGAAGGCCGGCGCCTGTTCGACGAACTGGCCGCGCGGGCGCGAGCCGCCCACGGCGCGGTTGCCACCGGGGAATTCGGCGCCGACATGCGGCTATCGCTGGTCAACTGGGGCCCCGTGACCTTCTGGCTGGAGACCTGAGCGGCGGCCTCCGGCATCGGGGAACCTGCGCACATTTCCTGTTGCCGAATTGACGTATGATCGACCATTCGGAGGTGGCCCTGCGGCCGCCGCACATTCACAATCCGTACACAGGACCGCCTGTGGGGTGACTAGGCAATGTTAGGGAACATCAGTATCTGGCAGCTCCTCATCGTGCTGCTGATCGTGATCGCGATCTTCGGCACGAAGAAGCTGCGCAACATGGGTTCCGACGTGGGCGAGGCCGTGAAGGGCTTCCGCAGCGCGATGGACGATGCCGACAAGGAGCCCGAGCAGAAGAACCTCCCGAACAGCGAGGAGAAGGACGCGGACTTCGGCACTCACAGCGAGACCCGTACGACGGAGAGCCAGTCCGGTTCGAAGACCGGTCAGTCCTGACCCTGCGCGCACGCCGTGTTCGACGTCGGTTTTTCCGAGCTCATCCTGCTGTTCGTTATCGGGCTCCTCGTGCTGGGGCCCGAGAAGCTGCCGCAGGTGGCGAACAAGCTCGGCGGCTGGGTGGGGCAGGCACGGCGCATGACCCGCATGCTCAAGCGCCAGATCGAGGAGGAACTCGAGTTCTCCAAGGTGCGGGAGACGGTCAACCAGCCCCTGTCCTCCATCATGGACAAGCCCGCCGCGAAGCCGAAACCGAAACCGACCGACCTGAACTACGAGGAAGGCGAGGACGACGAGGCCGGCTTCGGCGAGACCGGCCATGCCGATGCCGAAGGGCAGGACAAACGCCGCCCGGTGCCGGACCCGGCGGCACCGCCGCCGCCCGACGGCGACGAGACGCCCGCCGGAGCATCGACCGCCGCCGGCGAGCGGGGTGACCAGCCCGAGCGTCAATCCGACGAGCAGCCCGACGGTCGATCCGGCAGCCAAACCGGTAACGAAGCCGGTGACGACAGCGCGGAGGACGGCGCAGGCGGCCACAAGACAACGGCGTCGTCATGACCACGGGCGAAGAGGGCACCGAGGAAAAGAAGAACGAGGAGCGCCTGGAGGAAGCGACGCTGCTCTCGCATCTCGTCGAGCTGCGTTCCCGGTTACTGAAGGCCACGATCGCCGTCCTCGTCATCTTCCTCATACTGGCGCCCTTCGCGGCCCGCATCTTCACACTGGTGGCGACACCCCTCGTGCAGGCCCTGCCGGAGGGCAACAGCATGATCGCCACCGGCGTGGCATCCCCGTTCTTCTCGCCATTCAAGCTTTCGTTCTTCGTCGCGCTGTTCCTGGCCATGCCGGTGGTGCTGTATCAGGCGTGGGCCTTCATCGCCCCCGGCCTGTACAAGCGCGAGAAGAAGATGGCGGTGCCGTTGCTCGCCTCGAGCATCCTGCTCTTCTACCTCGGCATCGCGTTCGCCTATTTCGTGGTCTTCCCGCTGATGTTCGGCTTCTTCACCAGCGTGGCGCCCACCGACGTGGCGGTGATGACCGACATCGAGGCCTATCTCAGTTTCATCATCGCGATCTTCTTCGCCTTCGGCCTGGCCTTCGAGGTGCCGGTGGCCACGGTGCTGCTGGTGTGGGCCGGCTTCACCACCCCGGCGACGCTTGGCAAGGCCCGCGCGTACGTGTTCCTGGGCGCCTTCGTGCTGGGCATGCTGCTGACGCCGCCCGACATGATCAGCCAGACACTGCTGGCGATCCCGGTGTACCTTCTGTACGAGGCGGGGATCTTCATGTCGAAGGTGCTGGTGAAACGCGGCGGCGGCAAGGAAGATATCGAACCGGATACCGGAGGCGAGGACTGATGCGATGCAGGATTTCGAGAAACTCGGTGCGTTCTACGTAGGCAAGGCGGTCGACGAGGCCAGCGGCAAGGTCGGCGACGAGCTCGTTCTCTACGACTCGAAGGACCTGACTACCCATGCCGTGATCATCGGCATGACCGGCAGCGGCAAGACCGGGCTCGGCATCGGCATCATCGAGGAAGCCGCGATGGACCACGTGCCGGTGATCGCCATCGACCCGAAGGGCGACCTCGGCAACCTGCTGCTCACCTTCCCCGAACTCTCCGCGGACGATTTCGAGCCCTGGGTGAATCCTTCGGAAGCCGTGAACCAGGGCCGCACGGTGCGCCAGTTCGCTGCCGACCAGGCGGCGCTGTGGAAGAAAGGCCTGGCGGACTGGGGTCAGGACGGCGAGCGTATCAAGGCGCTGCGCGAGCGCACCGACATGGCCGTCTATACGCCGGGTTCCACCGCCGGCCTGCCGGTCTCGGTGCTGCGCTCCTTCGCGGCGCCCGACGCGGCATTCCGCGCGGACCGTGATCTCTACCGCGAGCGCGTGCAGGCGACTGCCACCAGCGTGCTGTCGCTGCTCGGCATCGACGCCGACCCGGTGACCAGCCGGGAGCACATACTCGTCTCGAACCTCCTCGACCACTACTGGAACGAGGACCGGGACCTGGACGTCGCCACCCTGATCGGACTGATCCAGAATCCGCCCATCACCCGCATCGGCGTGATGTCGCTCGATTCCTTCTATCCGCCGAAGGAACGCTTCGAACTGGCCATGCAGCTGAACAGCCTGCTGGCCGCGCCCGGCTTCGAGGCCTGGATGGAGGGCGAGCCGCTCAGCGCCGGGCGCCTGCTCTACACGCAGAGCGGCAAGCCGCGGGTGTCGGTCATGTCGATCGCGCACCTGTCGGAGCCGGAACGCATGTTCTTCGTGAGCATGCTGCTGAATGAGCTGATCGCCTGGATGCGCGCCCAACCGGGCACGGCCAGCCTGCGCGCCATCCTGTACATGGACGAGATCTTCGGCTACATGCCGCCGGTGGCGAATCCCCCGTCGAAGCCGCTGCTCCTGACGCTGCTGAAGCAGGCGCGGGCTTATGGCCTCGGGCTGGTGCTCTCCACCCAGAACCCGGTGGACCTCGATTACAAGGGGCTGTCCAACACGGGCACCTGGTTCATCGGCCGCCTGCAGACCGAGCGCGACAAGGCCCGGGTCATGGAGGGCCTCGAAGGGGCGGCCGCCGGCGTGGAGTTCGACCGCGGCCGCATGGAGCAGACCATCGCCGGGCTGGGCAAGCGACGTTTCCTGCTGCACAACGTCCACGAGGATGCCCCGGTGGTCTTCAACACCCGCTGGGTCATGTCCTATCTGCCCGGGCCGCTCACCCGGGACCAGATCCGTCGCCTGATGGACGGCCGGCGGCCGGCGCCGGCGGAAGCGGCAGCAGCCGACGATGCCGGGGCCGCTTCGACGCTGGGCGACGTGGCCGCGGCGCCGCCGGTGCTGCCGCCCGCCGTGCAGCAATACTGGCTGCCCGCCGGGGCGGAGAACCCGGGCGACATCGTCTACCGGTCCCGGGTGATCGGCGCGGCGGAGGCCGCCTACACCAGCAGCCGTTACGGCGTAAACGAGGAGCGCCGCTATCTGCTGGCGGCGCAGGCCGGGGACGGCGCCGTGGCGCTGGACTGGAACGAGGCGCAGGAACTGCCCTTCGACGCAGACGAACTCGAGACGCGGGGCCTGCCGGGCACGGCCTACGCGCCGCTCGCAGACGCGCTGGCGGCGGCGGACAGCTATGCCGACTGGGAGCGCGACCTGAAGCGCTGGATACGCAACGAGCGGCCGGTCGT
>CAYQZN010000254.1:0-4225 GCA_964421805.1 uncultured Woeseiaceae bacterium | reverse complement strand
GGCAGCCGGCCGGGTCCGTAGATGCCGGCGATGCGCAGGATCGCCCAGCTCACCCCATTCTCGTCGGCCCAGTGGCGCAGCGTCGTCTCCGCGGCCACCCGCCGGCGGGCGCGCTCGGTGGAAGGCGCCGGCGGGCGCTCCTCGTCCACGAGATCGCCGGCGCAATCACCGTAGACCCCGCTGGTGCTGGCCAGGACGAAGCGTTCCGGCTGCCGGGGCAGCGCCGAGAGCAAGCGCGTGAGGCGCGGATCGCCCTCTCCCTCGGCGGGCGGGACGAGATAGAGCACGCGCAGCGGCCCGTCCGGTAGCCGGGGCAGCGAGCCGGTCGCGTCGAGGTCGACCGCCGTGGCCGCGATGCCCACCTCGGCGAGCGCCGCCGCGGACGCTGTGGAGCCGGTGAGACAGTGCACGGCGGCGCCGTGTTGCAGCAGATGGCGGGCGACCCGCCGGCCGGTGTAGCCGGCGCCCGCGATCAGCGTCAGTGGCGCGCTCATTATTCGCTCATGTCCGGCTCACGCAGCCCTCAGGGGCGCTCGTCGCCGGCTTCCCCCAGGTGCGGCAGCGCGAGCCGGTCCGAGGCGGCGACCATGTTCAGGCCGGAGCGGTAGGCGTCGGCGGCGGCCTCGCCTTCACCCAGCCGGGTGAGCAGGCGGCCGTAGAGCTCGTAGGTCTCGGGCGTGGGGCCGATGGCGAGCGCGGTCTCCAGATAACTCCTGGCCTTGCCCCAGAGTTCCTGGCGCATGCACAGCCGGCCGGCGGTCAGCAGCAGGGCGGCGTCCTCGCCGTGCTGCTTCAGCCAGTTCTCGGCGTGGCGGAGCTGGCGCCCGGCATCGGCCGTCTCCAGCTTGCCGTACAGGCGCGCCAGCCCCGGCGACCAGCGGGTGCGCAGCCGGCGCCGCAGTTCGGCCTCGGCCACCTCCTCGCCGCCCGCCCGGGCCAGTGCGTCGACATAAGCGCCGATCAGCACGTCGTCGTCCCGCAGCGACTTCGGTATCTGTTTCCACACGGCGGTAACGCGGGTCGGATCTTCTCCCGCCTGCTCGAGCTTGCGCCGGTGCACCTCACGGGTCCATTCCTGCAGCGTCCCGGCGGGGATGCGGCCCTGTTTCCTGAGCTTCGGCAGCAGCTCGGCCAGCTGATCCCAGTCCTCGAGCTCCCGATACAGCCGGCCGAGCAGGTGCAGCGCCTGGGAGTGGTTCGGCGCGCTCTCCTGCAGGCGCCGCAGCGTCGCCAGCGCCTGCTCGTATTCCTCGGCGGCGAGCTGCAGCTCCGCCTGGGTCAGGAGTACTGCGTTCGTGGCATCCGGGGTCTCCTCATAGGCGAGCCGCAGCCACTTGTCCCGGCGCTCGCCGTCGCCCTGGAGCTGGGCGGCCCGCGCCGCCGCCAGGTAATTCAGCAGCGGGGCGTCGGCCCGGTTCACGCGCCGGGTCAGCAGCTTCTCGCCCTTGGAGAAGTTGCCCTCGGCCACCTCGATCAGGCCTTTCGTGAACTGGTGGCCGGCGCGGCGGGCCCGGAACTCTCCGGCCTTCTCGCCCAGTTTCTTCGGTGCCTTAAAGAGTTCCCAGGCGAGCCAGAGAGCGAGCATCGTGGCGAGGATCAGGGCCAGCAGGATCGGCACCGACATCTCGATCAGCCAGCCGCGGATGTTGATGACCACGTAGCCCGGGTCGGCGAACAGGAGATGTGCGCCCAGGGCGCCCAGGATCAGCGTGGCGACGACCCAGGCCCCGAACTTCATTCGGCTCCCTCGTCGGCTCCCTGCCCGTCGCCCTGCCCGTCTCCCTGGGCTACGGCCTGGCGCTGGCGGAACAGGCGCAGCGAGGCCGAGATGTCGGGCAGCTCTGCAGAGACCGGGCTGTCGGCGAGCTCGGCGATGGTCTCGACGGCGCCGCTCACCGCCTTCGCCTCCATGTCGAAATAGCGTTCCAGCCAGCTGCGGGCGTCTTCCAGGCTCTGGCGGAATATGGCGCCTTCGCCCTGCAGCAGCGCCAGGCGTGCCGTCTGCAGCTGCAGCGCGATGTTGGTGCGCAGGAAATACTGCGCCTCCGGCGACAGCAGCGGTTCCAGCCGTTCGTTGGTGCGGCGCACGCTGACCATGTCCGAGAAGGCATTCTTCACTGCCGTCCAGGCGCGGCTGAATCCGCTCAGCTCCTCGCCGATCTGCGGCCGCGGCTGATCTTCCGGCGTCACCTCCTCGTCCAGCGGCAGCGACTGGATCACGTCGGCCAGGCTCGCCAGCGTCAGGGTGACCCCTTCGATGTCGACGTCCTCCACCGCCCGGAGTGCGGTGATCTCGTCGGCGAGTTCGCGGCGCACCGGCGTGTAGACCGGGTCGCCCAGCTCGCGGATGCGGCGGTCGGCGAGCTCGAGCGCGAATGCCGCCAGCTCCGCGTTGCCGGCGAGCTGCGCCTGGGCGTTCGCGAGCTGCATGTAGTACTCGGCCTCGGCCACGAGCCAGGCATCGCGGGCGCCGGCCGATACGCCCTGGAGATTGGCCATGGACTCTTCCAGGTTCTCCATGCGGCCCGGCAGGGACTCGACGATGTCGCGGCTCTCCCGGAATTCCCGCTGCAGCCGCGCGAACTCATCCGCGTCTGCCGCCTGGCGCGCCGCTTGCTGCGCCTGTTGCACGGATTGCTGCACCGAGGAGAGTCGGCTGCGAAGCTCCGAGACGGCCTCCGCGTTGGCCGCCGCCTCCGTCTCCAGCGTATCCACGGCGGACTCCAGGCCGGCTGCCTCGGCGCCGGTGCCGCGCTCCAGCCACCAGCCGTAACCGCTGAAGCCGGCTGCGGCGAGGGCGAGGACGAGTGCGAGCCCGGCGACCAGCGCCACGGTCTTGCTGCCGCCGCTGTTGCTCCTGCCGCCGTTCCCGTCGCCGCCCGCTGCGGGCGCAGAGGCGGCTCCGCCTTTGCCCGTTTCGCTGGCGTCTGCGGCGTGGGATTCCTCGTGCGAGGCGGTGGTGGCTGCGGCCGCGGCCGTGGTGGCGGCTTGCGCGGTATCGTCCGCGGCCTCGGAAGACTCCCGGGCCTCGGCGGGGGTCTCGCCTTCGTCCCGCCGCTCCCGGGCCTCGTCGGCCTCCGGCGGGCCGTCGCCGGCCTGGGCGTCGTCGCCCGCTGCGGGCTTCGACCCGGGCTTTTCTTGCTCAGTCATGATCTGCTCTGTCCGGTATCCCCGTCGGGGAAGACCATCGCCCGGACGAGGTCGGACGGCTCCGGGCCATGCGCAAGCAGGGTGTCCACAGCGATGTCTTCGCGTACGGCGAGTTGTAACACACGATCGCTGGCACTCACCAGTGTGGCCCCCCGCAGCACCGCCGCGCCCTTTTCCCCCAGCAGTTCCGCCAGGTTACGCAGTGTGGCCACGCTGAGGCAGGTTACGTAACGAAGCCCGCCCTTACGCCAGGCGGCGATCACCGCCTCGATCTCGCCGTCTTGCGGCTGCGGCAGCCGCCGTTCGTAGACCTCCGCGTAGTCCACGGCGGCGCCGCGCTCGCGCAGCGTATCGGCGAGCAGTTCCCGGCCGCCGCGGCCGCGCACGATGAGCACGCGCCGGCCGCCCATGTCGGCGAGTTCGTCCGCCGCCAGCAGGCTCTCGCTGTCGTAGCCGCCTGCGGGCGTGAGGTCCGGCGGCCGGCCGGCCCGGCTCATTGCCTCGGCGGTGGCGGGGCCGATGGCGGCATAGCGGCAGCGGGGCAATGAGAGAAAGCGCGCGCCGTGACGCACTGCGTTGGGACTGACGAAGACGGCCAGATCGGGCGCCTCGCCGCCGGGCTCCGGCCCTGTCAGGGGGGCGATCTCGAGCGCGGGCAGCAGCCAGGCTACGCCGCCCGCCTCCTCGACGGCCGCGGCGAGCGGACCCGCCTGGTCCCGGGCTCGGGTGACGAGGACACCGGCGCCGGCCAGCGAGGGCCGGGTCATGCCGTCGCGGATTCCGCCGCGGCGAGGATCTCACCGGCACCGGCGGAGAGCAGCCGGTCCGCCAGGGTGGCGCCCAGTGACTCGCCGTCGACGGCGGCACCCTCGATGCGGTCTTCCAGCATCCGCGAGCCGTCGGTGGCGATCACCCGGGCGAGGATCGTGATGCGCTCGCCGGCCGTGGTCGCGTAGACGGCGATGGGGGAGTGGCAGTCCGCGCCGAGGGCGACGCCCACCCGGCGCTCGGCGGCGACGACCAGCCGTGCCTCGGCGTGTTCGAGCTTGCGCAGCACCGCGATCAGGTCGGCGCG
>CAYQZN010000253.1:0-4244 GCA_964421805.1 uncultured Woeseiaceae bacterium | reverse complement strand
GGAAGGGGTAGTCCATGACCGAGGCGCGGTCCTGGGTGCTGGCGGCGAAGTTGTGCTCGATGCCGAGGGTGTGGCCGACCTCGTGGGCGGAGAGCTGGCGGATGCGTGCGAGGGCCATGGCGAGCATGGGGTCTTCGTCGGGTGAATAAGTTGGAAAAGTTTCAAAAGTTCGGTCCGGCACCTCATACGGTGCCAGCAGGCCTTCGGCGAGGAGGTAGTCCTGGCGTACGCGGAGCGAGCCGAGGGTGACGTGGCCTTTGATTATCTCGCCGGTGCGGGGGTCTAGGATCGAGGAGCCGTAGGACCAGCCGCGGGTGGAGCGGTGGACCCACTGGATGACGTTGTAGCGCACGTCCAGGGGGTCGGCATCCTCCGGCAGCAGTTCCACGCGGAAGGCGTCGCGGTAACCCGCCGCCTCGAAAGCCTGGTTCCACCACTCGGCGCCCTCGATCAGCGCGCTGCGTACCGGCTCCGGCGCGCCCCGGTCGACGTAGTAGACGATGGGTTCCACCGGCTCGCTCATCGGCGCGGCCGGGTTGTTCTTCGCCAGCCGGTGGCGGCGCCCGTAGTTCACCCGCAACGGGTCGCCGATGCCGGAAGCGTAGTCCAGGAAGCCGTCGTTGTCGTAGCTCAGGCCGATGACGCCGCCGCGGGAATCGTAGGGCAGCGGCTCGTAGCCCGGCGGCGGCAGCCGCACGAAGGAATGATGCAGGTGCACGGTGAAGCTGGTCGGATCCGGTGCGACGGTGGGCAGCAGCTCCCCCTCGGGCTTGCCGGTGAAGGTGACCATGGCCTCGGCCTCGCTGTTGTCCGGGAAGGCCTTCGTGCGGGGCAGGTAGACGGCCGAGCGGTCGGCGTCCACGGCGTAGGTGCCCTCCTCCATGTCCGCCAGACGGCGCGCGATGCCGTGGGCGTCGCGGAGCAGGAACGGCGTGGCATCCACGAACACGGCCCCGTCCCGCTGGCCGAGCACCTCGAAGCCCCACAGGACCGAGACGGCGAAGGACTCTGCGGTCGCCGCGCGTTCCGGGGCGTCACCGTCGAGGGCGCGATAGGCCAGGTTGTGCTGGACCAGCAGCACCCGGGGACCGACCCGGCGGAACTCCACCAGGCGGGTGGCGCCGAGCTGCCCCCGGTCCAGGCCGATGTCGTTGGAGCCCACGCCCCGGGCCAGTGAGGACTGGTAGATGAAGGGTTCGTCGAAGGCATCCAGCGCCAGCATCAGCCGCCCGCCCTCGGCGTCCCAGTACATGTCGATGAAACCGGGCATCGCCTGCCACGCATCTATCGCGAGCACCTCCGCGCTCTCCCCGGCGCGGTCGTCGGCAGGCTGGTCGGCGGCGAACGCCGGGAACGCGAGAGCCAGCAGGATCAGCAAGGTCGGCGGCAGGAGGCGTCGTGTCATCGTCATCGTTCTCGTCGCATCAACCGGTCCGTTATCTTGCCCGAGAAAGGCGGCTGACTCATCTTCCCCTCCACACGTGTACGCGACCTGCTCTCATCGCTGTCGAGCGAACAAGTTGGAAAAGATGCAAAAGTTCGGTCCGGCACCTCTCCCCGCACTCGCGCCGGCCGGGTGCAAGCATTACGTATTGCCGCCGCGAGGGCGCCTGCCACAGCATGGTGACTGTAAGGAAAGACCGCGAGCGACTGGTTTTGACCCCGTGCGCGGCGATGCCGGCGCGGGCAGTTTCGGGAGGAGACATGAAAACGCGCAAGACCCCCTTGCGGCCAGGGACATGGCCGCTGCTGTCACTCGTCGTCCCGTTCCTCGTCTTCGCCGTCCCGGCCGGGGCCGAGAATCTGGTGGAGACGTTCACCGGCTCGGGGCCGGACACGACGCCCCGCTTCGAGGTGGAGGGTCCGTGGCGGGTGGACTGGGAGGCCGGGAGCGAGCATCCCCTGCTCTCCGCCTTCTACACCAACCTGTATGACGCGGAGACGAGCGAATACCTCGGCTTCATCACCCAGCTCAGGGGCACCGGCACGGGCTCGAAGCTGATCCGTGAGAGCGGCACGTTCCGCATCGGCATCTCGGGCAACGACGTGGACTGGACGATCAGGATCGTCGAACTGGGCCAGGACGAAGCCGAGGCGCTCGAGGCCGCCGCGGGCAGGCCGCGGACGGCGGAGCTGCCTGCGCCGGCGCGCCCGCAACCCTCGACACTCGTGGCCTCGGGCTCGTTCGTCGGCTGGAACGTGGTCGACGAGCGCACGCTGGACCTGATCACCGGTCGGGACGGGCTCGTGCTGGAGGTCACGCTGACCGAACGCTGCCGCGGCCTGACCGAAACGGCGGAGGTGCTGTTCGTGACTCCGGACAGCGGCGCCACCAACGTCTACAACTCGATCCTGCTGGACGACGGCACGCGCTGCTACTTCGAGCGTGTGGTGCCGCAGTACCGCTAGGCGAGGCGCCTGGCCGACAGCGCCAGTGACCGGCGGCCGCCGCGGGATTGCCGCTATTGCCGCGAGGGGCCGGCCGCGGCCCGGGCCCGCTCGATGACCCGCTCCAGGCGCTCCAGGTGCGACCCGCGCCAGTAGATGCGCCCGCAGCCCCTGCAGCAGCGGAAATCCCGGTACACCAGTAAGACCTGCAGCGGGACCCGCCGCGCGGCCTCGCGGCGGCGGATCGGCACGCACTCGCCGTTGCACTCCAGGCAGCGCGTGTAGGGCTCGAAGTCCGGGCCGAGCTGCAGAGCCCGGACCACCTCCTCCAGCTGGGCCCCCGGCTCGGTGGCGCGCAGCCAGTAGCCGTGGGTCACGCGCCCGTTGCGCAGGATGCCGATGTCCCGCGTGAGGATGATGCGGCGCTCGGCGAGAGCACGGTCGATGATCTCCTCGTCGCCGAGGTCGTTGCGCCACACCGTGTCGTAGCCGAGCAGACGGAGGTGACGGGCCAGCGTGCCGAGGTGCACGTCGGCGATGAAGCGCGTCACCCGCAGGGGCGCAGGACGCAGCCGGACCAGCGGCGAGACGTCCAGGCGCTCGAACACCGGGTACACGGCCACGCGCTCGCCGCCGCGCAGCCGGTGGCCGAAGCTCACGGACTCGCCGTCCACCAGGATCACGTCGATCTCGGTATGGGGCACGCCCAGCGCCTCGACGGTGTCCTTCACCGACGGCGTGTCCGTGAAGCGGTGGACGAAGCCGCGCTTGCGCCGCGCGGGCGGCAGGAAGTCGTTCAGCTCCTCGTAGAAGCGGAACTCGGCCTCATTCACAGGCTTGCCGTGAGGATCGTCGGGCGCGACCATGGCGCTTGTTCTACGCAGGAGGGGCTTCAGCCCCGATTCCGCCACATGCAGGAAACCGCCGTCAATGTCGTCTGGCTCGGCTTCGCCGCCAGCCTCGTGGCCGGCCTGGGCACCGGTGTCGGCGCCGTCGGCGTGTTCTTCGTTCGCCGGCTCACGGACGCCACCGAGGATCTGCTGCTGAGCTTTGCCGCCGGCATCATGCTGGCCGCCTCCTTCTTCTCGCTGCTGCTGCCGGCCATTGCCTACGGCGAGGCGGAATTCGGCGGCCGGCAGGCGGCGGTCGGCGTGGTCATCGCAGGTCTGCTGCTGGGCGCGCTGGCGCTGGCCGGCATTCATCGCTACGTGCCTCACGAGCACTTCTTTGCCGGGCGCGAAGGCCCGGACACCGCGGCGCTGGAACGCATCTGGCTGTTCATCATCGCCATCACGCTGCACAACTTCCCCGAAGGCATGGCCGTCGGGGTGGGCTTCGCCGGCGGCAATATCGACAACGGACTCGCGCTTGCCACCGGGATCGGCATCCAGAACCTGCCCGAGGGTCTGGCCGTCGCGGTCTCGCTGATCGGCGCGGGCTACAGCCGCCTGCAGTCCTGGCTGGTGGCTTTCCTCACCGGCCTCGCCGAACCGATCGGCGGCCTGTTCGGCAGTGCGGCGGTGTCCGTCGCCGGACCGCTCATGCCGTGGGCACTGGCCTTCGCCGCCGGCGCCATGCTGTTCATCATCAGCGACGAGATCATCCCGGAGACCCATCGTCGGGGGCTGCAGAACGTCGCCACCTTCTCGCTGCTGGCCGGCTTCGTGGTGATGATGTTCCTCGACGCAACGCTGGGATGAATCCCCGGGCGGCACCTTGATCGGGCCGAATCCGCGCCCATGTCTGAGGGAGGAGCGCAGAAAAGGAGTGCGACGCATGGCCGACAAGAGTACTTATCAGAAGAAGCTGGAAGCCCAGCTCGAGGAATGGAACGCCGAGATCGACAAGCTGCAGGC
>CAYQZN010000252.1:0-4252 GCA_964421805.1 uncultured Woeseiaceae bacterium | reverse complement strand
CCCGGATCCTCCAGCGAGCCGCCCTCGGCCAGCCGGGCCTGATCGACCAGGACCCTCGCCAGGTCCTCGAAGCGGCCCTCGTCGCTTTCGGCGGACAGCCGCTGCACCAGCGGATGGGAGGGGTTGATCTCGAAGATGGGCTTCGTCTCCGGCAGCTTCTGCCCCGCCGCCTCCAGCAGGTGGCGCATCTGGCGGCCAACATCGTGCTCCGAGAGCACCAGGCAGGCGGGAGAATCCACCAGGCGGCGGCTCACGCGCACCGTCTCCGCCTGGTCCTTCAGCAAACGCCGCAGCTTCTTCAGCAGCGGTTTGTGCTCCTCGTCCAGCGCCTCCTGTTCCGGACCGCTGTCGCCGCCCGGGAGTTCCGCCCCGCCTCTGGCGACGTCGCTCAGCTTCGTCCCCTTGTATTCGGGCAGCTGCCCGATCATCCATTCGTCCAGCCGGTCGTGCAGCAGCAGCACCTCGATGCCCCGATCCCGGAACACCTCCAGCTGGGGCGCCGAGCGCGCCTTCTCCAGGCTGTCCGCCACCACGTAGTAGACCGCCTCCTGGTCGGTCTGCATGCGGCCGATATAGTCGTCCAGCGACTGGTCCTGGGTGGCGCCTTCGCTGCGGGTCGTCACGAAGCGCAGCAGCGCGGCGATGCGCTCGGCGTTACCGGGGTCCTCGCCGATGCCCTCCTTCAGCACCTCGCCGAACTCGTCCCAGATCTTCTGATAGGTGTCCGGATCGTCCGCGGCCGTCTTCTCCAGCAGCTCCAGCGCCCGGCGGGTCAATGCGTTGCGCAGCGCGTCCAGGGTGGGATGGGACTGCAGCAGCTCCCGGGACACGTTCAGCGGCAGGTCGGCGGTATCGATGACGCCGCGGACGAAGCGCAGATACAGCGGCAGGAACTGCTCGGCATCGTCCATGATGAAGACCCGCTGTACGTAGAGCTTCAGCCCGCGGGGCGACTCGCGATTCCACAGGTCGAACGGGGCGCGGGCGGGGATGTAGAGCAGGCTCGTGTACTGGCGCTTGCCCTCCACGTGATTGTGCGACCAGGCCAGCGGGTCCGTCGGATCGTGGGTGAGGTGTTTGTAGAACTCCCGGTATTCCTCATCGTCGATCTCGGCCCGGGGACGCGTCCACAGCGCGGTGGCCGCGTTCACCGTCTCCCTCTCGCCGTCGCCGTCGCCGTCGCCGGCGGGCATGGTGACCGGGAACGCGATGTGATCGGAGTAACGGCGGATCAGGTGGCGCAGCCGCTCGGCCGCGGCGAACTCCTGCGCGTCCTCGCGCAGGTGCAGCACCACCCGGGTGCCCCGCTCGGGCCGCTCCGCGGAACCGATGCGGAATTCACCCTGCCCGTCGGACTCCCAGTGGATGGCTGTGTCCGCCGGCTGGCCGGCCCGCCGGGTGTAGACCTCCACCCGGTCGGCGACGATGAACGAGGAGTAGAAGCCGACGCCGAACTGGCCGATGAGACGCGAATCCTTCCGCGTATCGCCGGTCAGCGACTGCAGGAACTCCGCCGTGCCGGATTTCGCAATGGTGCCGAGATTGGCGATCACCTCGTCCCGGTCCATGCCGATGCCGTTGTCGCTGACCGACACCGTGCCGGCCTCGGCATCGAAGTCCACGTCGATACGCAGTTCGGGCTGATCCTCCATCAACGCCGGGTCGGCGAGCGCCTCGAAGCGCAGCTTGTCGGCGGCGTCGGAGGCGTTGGAGATCAGCTCGCGGAGGAATATCTCCCGGTTGCTGTAAAGCGAGTGGATCATCAGGTGAAGCAGCTGCTTCACCTCCGCCTGGAAGCCGAGCGTCTCCGCGCTGCGGGTCTCTGCCATGTCGCCCTCCCCTGGATGGAACCTGTAGCTTGCCGGGCCGGGGCATGACGGCACGCCGCCGGGCTCCGGGCAGGTCGGAGTGTGGGGACTTTTGCGGTGTTTTCAACCCGCGGTGCGGGTTTGGCTCAGGAGTGGCGTGCGGTCCAGCGTGCCGCCGGCTGGCGGGCCAGCCAGGACATGGCGGCGACCAGGGCGGCAACCAGGCCGGCCACCAGGAAAGCGCCGGCGACCAGCGGCAGGGTCGCGGCCGCGACGGCCATGCCAACGCCGATCAGGGCACCTGCCAGCAGCGCGACCAGTCGCGCCAGGAGACGGCGGACCTGCTCCCACAGCAACGGCATGGACCAGACGAAGTCGTCCATGTCATCCAGATACTGCAGCAGCCGTTCCATGTTCTCTTCCGCCGAATCCCTCAGCAATCAACGCATTCTAACGCTTTCTTCGTGCCAGCGGTGCAAAATCAACCATAAGGTGCCGCGGATCGCGGTGCAGCCGGCGGCGAGCGCCTCAGCGCACCCGTCGCAGGACGGGGCGGCTGTCCGCGGGCGGATCCTCCGCCACCAGCATTGCCGTGCGATTGGCTTCCTTGGCGTAGGCGATGGCTTCGTGCACCCAGCGCCAGCGCTCGCGGGTCGCTTCGGTCTTGAACAGCGCCAGTTGCTCTTCGGCGCCCGGTTTCGGTTTGGCCATAGTTTTCGAAATCGAGAGTTGGGAAGAATCTGTTGTTCTTCTGTCAGTCGGTTCGTGCTGCCTCGGCCGGCGTCACGACTCCTCACGGTCACTGTGTTTGCGGTCGCTCCAGTTCCGTTTCACTTCTTCCGCCCAGTTGCGGTAGCCCTTCCAGGTGTAGAGCGAGGGGTCGAGTGCACCGCGGCTGCGCGGGCGGTCGCCGCGCCGTGAGAGCCACTTGCGGTAGGCATCCCAGGGCTCACCGTCGCGGCCGTCGTCCCGGTCGGTCGCGGACACCGTCTCGTCATGGTCCGCGTCCTCTTCCGGGCCCGCGGCCCAGCGGATGTCCTTGTCGTCAGGCATGGCTGATCCCACTCCCAGCAGATGGGCGAACATTACGCCGGCGGAGGTGGCGGGGCGAGGAACTGCATCACAATGAACAGCGTTAAAAAAGACAGATAAATCAGCGGGTTCAGCCGCCCTATTTGACTTAACGGTCGGCGCCGGGCCCCGCGCTGCGGGCTTTTTGACTTAAGCGGGGTGATTAGGGAAAAAGCGGCGCCGGGGCGTAACCGGCGTGCTCAGGCCACCACTTCGTAGCAGGGGCTGTAACTGCCGGACAGTTTCATCCGTCCCTGGGCCACGAAGGCGCGGAGCAGCTCGTCCAGCAGCGGCATGATGCGCCCGGAGGCCTCGATGCGGAACGGCCCCCGCTCCTCGATCATGCGGATCGTATCCTCCCGCACGTTGCCGGAGACGATCCCCGAGAAGGCGCGGCGCAGGTTGACGGCCAGCTCCTCGGGGGCCTGTTCGGGATGCAGGGCCAGGGACGCCATGGACTCGTGGCTCGCCCGAAAGGGCACCTGGAAGTCGTGATCGATCTTCAGGCGCCAGTTGTAGTAGTAGGCGTCGCTGTGGCGCTGGCGGAAATCGCGCACCTCGGTGAGTCCGGACTGGATCGTCCTGGCCACGGCCACCGGGTCGTCGACGACGATGCGGTAGCGCTGCTGCGCCGCCTCGCCCAGGGTGGCGCCGACGAACTCGTCTATGCGGCGGAAATAGTCCTCGCTGCCGGCCGGCCCGGTGAACACCATCGGGAACGGCGTGTCGGCGTTGTCGGGGTGCAGCAGCACGCCCAGGATAAAGAGGATCTCCTCCGCCGTGCCCACGCCGCCGGGGAACACCACGAAGCCGTGCCCGACCCGGACGAACGCCTCGAGCCGCTTCTCCATGTCCGGCATGATCACCAGCTCGTTGACGATGGGGTTCGGCGATTCCGCGGCGATGATCCCGGGCTCCGTGATGCCGATGTAACGGCCGTCGCGTATGCGCTGCTTGGAGTGGCCGATGGTGGCGCCTTTCATCGGTCCCTTCATCGCGCCCGGGCCGCAGCCGGTGCACACCTGCAGGCCGCGCAGCCCCAGCTCGTAGCCCACCGTCTTGGTGTAGTCGTATTCCTCCCGGCTGATGGCATGGCCGCCCCAGCACACGATCACGTTCGTGTCGGCGGGCGCCCGCACGATGCGGGCGTTGCGCAGCACGTGGAAGACGGCGTTGGTGATGGAATCCGAACGGGCGAGATCGAACTGCCCGCCTTCGCGCAGCTCGTTGTCCACGAACACCACGTCGCGCAGCACCGAGAACAGCAGCTCGCGGATGCCCCGGATCATGCGGCCGTCCACGAAGGCGGAATCGGGTGCGTTGCGCAGCGCGAGCCGCACGCCGCGGTCCTGCTGGATGATGCCCACCTCGAA
>CAYQZN010000251.1:0-4281 GCA_964421805.1 uncultured Woeseiaceae bacterium | reverse complement strand
AAGGCAACATGCGCTGATGCACCTGAACCTTGGCCGCATGCAGGATGCGTGCCAGCTTTTGGTGCACGTTAACCCATTGAAAATAATAGAGTAAATGCAAGGGCTGTGAAGTTATTTGCACCGTCTGTGTGCAATTCTACGCCCTTTTGCACCAAAATAGTTCAAATATCGCGCGGCCGGGCCGGTGTCGGCACCTGCGGGCCCGACGGATCGGCAGGGCGCGCCCGGTCCGGTATACTGCGGCGTCTTTTGTGACCGGCATGCCGATCATGCAACCGACTGGCGACAAAGCGCCGGCTGCGCCGCCGCAGACCTTCCAGGACCTGATCCTGCGCCTGCAGCAGTTCTGGGCGGCCGAAGGCTGCGTGGTCCAGCAGCCCTATGACATGGAGATGGGCGCCGGCACCTTCCATCCCGCGACCTTCCTGCGCTCCATCGGCCCGGAGCCCTGGAGTGCCGCCTACGTGCAGCCGTGCCGGCGGCCCACCGACGGCCGCTACGGGGACAACCCCTTCCGCCTGCAGCACTATTATCAGTATCAGGTGGTGATCAAGCCTTCCCCCGCGGACATCCAGGACAGGTACCTGCGCTCGCTGGCTGCGCTCGGCATCGACTCCGGCGTCCACGACATCCGCTTCGTCGAGGACAACTGGGAGTCGCCCACGCTGGGCGCATGGGGTCTCGGCTGGGAAGTCTGGCTGAACGGCATGGAGATCACCCAGTTCACCTACTTCCAGCAGGTGGGCGGCCTCGAGTGCCGGCCCGTCACCGGCGAGATCACCTACGGGCTGGAGCGCATCGCCATGTACCTGCAGCAGGTGGAGAGCATCTTCGACATCGTCTGGACCGACGGGCCGCTGGGGCGCATCACATACCGGGACGTGTTCCATCAGAACGAGGTCGAGCAGTCCCGCTATAACTTCGAGGAGGCGAACGTGGAGTATCTGTTCGCCGCCTTCGAGCAGTGCGAGCACGAGAACGCACGGCTCATCGAGCTGAATCTGGCGCTGCCGGCCTATGAACAGGCACTGGCGGCTTCCCACGCCTTCAACCTGCTGGACGCGCGCCAGGCCATCTCGGTCACCGAGCGGCAGCGCTACATCCTGCGTGTGCGCACGATGGCCCGCGCGGTGGCCGAGGCCTATTACGAGAGCCGCCGTGCACTCGGTTTCCCCATGGTCGAGAGCGCCACGGGCGCTCGCGCACAGGGGCAGACGCCGTGAGCGGCAAGACGGGCAGCGAGCGGCGGGACCTCCTCGTCGAGATCGGTACCGAAGAGCTGCCGCCGACCGCGCTGCGCGGGCTGATGGAAGCCTTCGCGGGCGGTGTGGGCGACGCCCTGGAGGCAGCCGGTCTGGCGCACGGCGCCGTGCATCCCTATGCGAGCCCGCGCCGGCTGGCGGTACTGGTGGAATCGGTGCCCCTGGGCCAGCCCGACGAGGAAGTGGAGATGCGCGGCCCGCCGGTGACGGTGGCGTTCGACGACGACGGCAATCCCACCCGGGCCGCTCAGGCTTTCGCCGGGAAGTGCGGCGTGACGGTCGAGGAGCTGGAGCGGGTCGGCACGGCGAAGGGCGAATGGCTCTCCCACCGTTCGGTGCGCAAGGGCAGGACGACCGCGGAGCTGCTCCCCGAACTGGTGCAGGCGGCCCTGGACCGGCTGCCGGTGCCGCGACGCATGCGCTGGGGCGACGGCGATGCCGAGTTCGTGCGCCCGGTGCACTGGGTGGTGATGCTGCTCGGGGAGGAGATCGTGGCCGGCCGCCTTTACGGCCTGGACTCGGGCCGGCACAGCCGCGGCCATCGGGTACATGCCGGCGATCGCGAGATCGAGATCGCGGAGCCGGGCGCCTACGTGGAGACCCTCAGGGAAGCGGGCCGGGTCGTGGTGGATTTCGACCAGCGTCGCGACTCCATCAGTCGGGCCGTGCGCGAGGCCGCGGCGGCGGCGGGCGGCCACCCGGTGAGCGATGCCGCGCTCATGGACGAGGTCGCCGCACTGAACGAATGGCCGGTGGCGGTGACGGGATCCTTCGACCCCGCCTTCCTGGAGCTGCCGCGTGAGGTGCTGGTGTCCACGCTGCAGAAACACCAGCGTTACTTCCCCGTCGAGCGTGGCGACGGCGGCCTGGTGGCGAGCTTCATCGCAGTGGCCAACCTCGAGAGCCGGGAGCCGGACAAGGTGCGCGAAGGCAACGAGCGGGTGGTGAAGCCCAGGCTCGCCGATGCCGCCTTCTTCTGGGAAGCGGACCGGCGCATGCCGCTGGCCACCCGGCGGGACGATATGCGGCACGTGGTGTACCAGCGGGAACTCGGCACGCTGCTCGCGAAGAGCCAGCGGGTGGCCTCCCTTGCCGGTTACCTCGCCCGCGAGCTCGACGTCCCGGCAGAGCACGCCGTGCGGGCGGCGGAACTCGCCCGTGCCGACCTGCTTACCGACATGGTGGGCGAGTTCCCGGATCTGCAGGGCATCATGGGCGGACACTACGCCCGTGCGGACGGCGAGCCCGAAGCGGTGGCCGCTGCCATCGCCGAGCAATATCTCCCCCGCTACGCCGGTGACGCGCTGCCGGCCACCGATGCGGGCCGCATCCTCGCGCTGGCCGACCGGCTGGATACGCTGGCCGGTATCTTCGCCATCGGCCGGCGGCCCACGGGCAACCGGGATCCGTTCGGCCTGCGCCGCGCTGCGCTCGGCCTGCTGCGCATCGTCATCGAAAGCGACCTGGAGCTCGACCTGAAGGCGGCGGTCGTCGCGGCGCTGTCGCTGCAGCCGGTGCAGGAAAGCGAAGGACAAACCCGGCTCGCCGGCGAGATCTACGATTTCGTCATGGAGCGATTGCGCGCCTGGTACGCCGACCGCGAACCGTCCATCAGTCCGGAGATGTTCCAGGCGGTGCTGGCGCGGGAGCCCCGCTCGCCGCTGGACTTCGACGCCCGGCTGCGGGCGGTGGCGGCCTTCGCGCACCACGCCAGTGCCGAGAGTCTGTCGGCGGCGAACAAGCGCATCGCGAATATCCTGCGTCAGGCCAGGGGCGATGCGGGTGCGGCACCGGATGCGGCATTGCTGAAGGAGGCGCAGGAGAAGACCCTGTTCGCCGCCCTCGGCGAGGCCCGCGCCGAGGTTGAGCCGCTGCTGGCGCGCCGGGAATACACGGAGACGCTGGACCGTTTGGCTTTGCTGCGCGAACCCGTGGACGACTTCTTCGATCACGTGCTGGTGATGGACGAGGAGATTGCGGTGCGCCGCAACCGCCTGGGCCTTCTTGGGGAGCTGCGCGGACTGTTCCTCGAAGTGGCGGACATCTCGCGGCTGTCCACCGGCTAGGGCCGGCAGAATGAAAGGGGTGAGGCTCGTGGTGCTGGATCGGGACGGCACGATCAACCGGGACTCGGCCGCCTACATCAAGAGCCCGCAGGAATGGTCCCCCCTGCCCGGCAGTGCGGAGGCCATCGCGCGGCTGAACCGGGCCGGGTTCACGGTGGCAGTGGCCAGCAACCAGTCGGGTCTGGCCCGCGGGCTGTTCGACGAGGCGACCCTGGCGAAGATCCATGACAAGATGCACGCGGTGGTGCGCGAGGCGGGCGGCGAGATCGACCGCATCGTCTGGTGCCCGCATCATCCGGACGACGGCTGCGATTGCCGCAAGCCGCGGCCGGGACTGCTGCACCGGCTGGCAGAGTATTACGGCATCGGCCTCGACGCGGTGCCGGTGGTCGGGGACTCCGCCCGGGATCTGGAGGCGGCGCGGGCAGTCGGCGCGCGGCCGGTACTGGTGCGCACGGGCAATGGCAGGCGCACCGAGGCCGAAGGGGCGGCGGGCGACGCCGAGGTGTACGACGACCTCGCGGCGGCGGCCGCCGCACTCACGGGGGAACGCTAGCCGTCATGCAGATGCTGCGATCTATCGTCTTCACGGTGTGGCTGTTCGTCTCCGTGCCGTTTTACGTGTTGGCGCTGCTGTTGCTGGCGCCCCTGCCCCACCGCATGCGCTACCCGATCGCCGTCGCCTGGGTGCGGCAGGTGATGTGGGTGATGCGCCATCTGGTCGGTCTCGACTACCGGGTGGTGGGACGCGAGAACATCCCGGTCGAAGCCTCGGTGGTACTGCTGAAGCATTCGTCCACGCTGGAGACACTGGCGGAACTCCTGCTGTTCCCGCCGCAGACCTGGGTGCTGAAGCGGGAACTGATGTTCGCACCGTTCTTCGGCTGGGGCATCGCACTGCTGAAGCCGATCGCGATCAACCGGGGCGCCGGGCGCAGCGCCGTGCGCCAGGT
>CAYQZN010000250.1:0-4304 GCA_964421805.1 uncultured Woeseiaceae bacterium | reverse complement strand
CAATGTAGGAGGGCCTTCAGGCCCGATTGGGTAATGAATCGGGGCTAAAGCCCCTCCCACAGGCACCTTGCAGGAACGGCTTCAGGCCCGATTCACCCGTCCCCGGACCCGTTGAGCGTAATCTCCAGGATGGCGTCCAGCGCGCGCCGCACCGCGCGCAGCTCGGTCAGCAGGGCCTGACGGCCTTCTGCGGCGGCGGCGCCGCCCTGCAGCAGGTCGCGGTGCGCGGCCAGCTTCACCGCCGTCTCGAACAGCGACTTCGAGACGGACTCGTCGGAGAACAGCCGTCCCTGCAGGCGCATCTGCCGGCCGAGTTTCAGACAGCCGGACACGAAGGCGGCCCGGTCCTCCACGGCCTCCGTGCCCGCCTCGGCCAGGCCCCGGGCCACTACCCGATACGCGTCGGCGAAAGACCGCAGCACGGCGTGGGCCAGCAGCAGCCGGCTCTGGCGCAGCACCCGCACCACTTCCTCCTCGCCGCCCGCAAGCGCGTCCCGCCAGTGCGGGAAGCGCTCCTCCAGCACCGTCTGCACCGCCGCCGGATAGTCCTGGCGGCGCGGGAAGTAGAAGTCGAACAGGAACAGCTCTCGCAGCTCCTCCAGCAGCGTGAACAGAGACGCCTCCCGCTCGCCCTCAGGCGCGCCCGCGGCGCGGTACAGGGCCACCTCCACCAGCGCGTCCAGCACGAAATGGTGGATGGCGGTATTCCGGTAATAGGCGGCCTTCAGGTGCTGATCGGGCGTGATGGCGTAGAGCCGCTCCGTACCCTCGTCGAAGAAGGTCACGATGCCGGTGGAGCGCAGTTGTTCCAGGGTCGCCGGCAGCGTCTCCGGCTGGCGGAAGTCCGGGTCGCCCGCGATCTCGAGATTGCGCCGCCGCACCAGGCTCATGCCGACCCGGGTGAGGAAGCCGATCTCCTTCAGGCTCAGCGCGCGGTTGCCGGCGGCGAGCAGGATCAGCGTGACGATGGCGGTGGCGGTGATCGGCGTGGCCGCGTTCATGCGGAAGGCAACCTGCAGAGCGAGATTCTGCACCAGCGATTGTTTCTCCGCCTCGTCCGGGCCGGCCTCGAGCGTGTCCCTGGGCGCGAGATCCGTTAGCGCCAGCTCTTCGCCGAAGCGCAGGAAGATGCGCCCGTGGGGTGCCGAGGAGCGCAGGAAACGCACGATCCACGTCGCCCCCTCCGGTTTCTTGGCGTGGCCGCGCTGCTCGGTCGCATAGTCCTCCACTTCCGTGATCTGGTCGTAGGTCACCGACACCGGCACGAACGCCACGTCGAGCAGCTGCGTGCGCAGGATGGACTCCACCACGTAGTTGAACAGGCCGTAGCGCGGCGGCAGCAGCTTGCCCGTGCGCGAGCGCGTGCCCTCCAGCGCCCACAGCAGCGAGAAGCGCTTGTCGATGAGGTAGTCGATATAGCGGCGGAAGGTCGCCTTGTAGATCTCGTTGTCCTGGAACGAGCGGCGCAGGAAGATGATGCCGGCGCGCCGGCCGAGCGCTCCCAGCCCCGGCGTGTTCAGATTGATACCGCCGAAGGTCAGCGGCAGCGGCAGGTTGGCATCGAACAGCACGATCGACAGCGCGATCGTGTCCAGCATGGATTTGTGGCTGATCAGGAAGGCGACCGGCCGGCTGCCGAGCAGCTCGGCGACGTGGCGCAGCTGCTCCTCGTCCACGTCGATCTCGGGGTCGTGGTTGCTTCGCGCGGCGGTCCGGTAGATGGCCATGGCGAGGTCCAGCGAGAACGGCGTCTGCCGGGCGGCCATCTCCTCCAGGTAATCGCCCGCCTTGTCGGTCACCTTCTGCACGCTCTCGTCGCGCTGCTGCGCCAGGTTGGCCAGCTGCTCGCGGAATTCCCGGTTCGCGAACACGTCCTTCGGCAGCAGTCTGGCCACCTTGTAGCGCGTACCGCGGGCGACGCGCTCCGCCCGCTCCAGCGTTATCAATGCCTGGCGGCGTACGAAATCCGACAGCCCCACCGTCGGCGCGTCGCTGCCGTGCTGGTCCCGATAGCGCTGCCTGAGGTCTTGCAGGGGCGCCCCCTGACCGGCGATGAAGCGCATCCGGTCCGGCTGGCCGCGGGCGATCCTGCGGCGGCTGAACAGGGTCGGCCGCTCGGTCCACGCGAAGAAGAAATCCCGCAGCAGGCTGCCGCCCTCGTCCCGGTCTGCAGGCAACCACACGATGCGTACGGGCTGCAGCCAGGTATCCGGTTGCATGTGGTCCAGGCCGATGAGCCCTTCGCCATCCTGGGGGAGGTCGAGCAGGCGATAATCCTTGTTCTCGGCCGCAGGGCGCGTGGACTCGATCCAGTCCCTGAGCAGCCTGTGCTCGAACCGGTCGGGAGCATCGAGCAGGAACACGACACTGCCGTGCCCCTCGTCGGGCCAGGGTGAATCCGCCGCTCCCGACTCCAGCGCCGTTTCCTGCAGTGACTGCCTGTTCACGCCGGTTATCCCCCCTTCACCGGTGGGCGCTGCAACGCCTCTCGCCCGACCGTGCTCGACCGCAGTATCGCATGGATAGCGGCTCTCTGTGGCCGCCGGCCCGGTCAGACCGTGCCGTACAGCCGGTCGCCCGCGTCGCCCAGACCGGGGACGATGTATTTCTTCTCGTTCAGGTGATCGTCGACCGCAGCCGTGTAGATCTGCACGTCCGGATGAGTCTTCTCGACCGCGGCGATACCCTCCGGGCAGGTGACCATGCAGATCACGATGATCCTCTCCACGCCGCCCGCCTTCAGCAGGTCCAGCGTGGCGATGGTGGAGCCGCCCGTGGCCAGCATCGGGTCCACCACGATGTACAGTGCATCCTTGTGGAATGTTGGCAGCTTCTGGTAATACTCCACCGGCGTTGCGGTCTCCTCGTCGCGCTGCATGCCCACGAAGCCGACCTTGGCGATGGGCACCAGGTCCAGGATGCCCTCCAGCATGCCGACGCCCGCCCGCAGCACCGGCACCACCACGATATCGTTGGCGATGCGCTTGCAGGTGGTCGGCGCCACCGGCGTCTCCACGGCCACCTCCTCGACCTGCACCTGCTTCAGCGCCTCGTAACAAAGAAACATCGTGATCTCGTTGGTGAGTTCGCGGAACTTCTTGTGCCCGGTTTCCTTGTTGCGGATGAGGGCGAGCTTGTGCTGGATGCAGGGGTGATCCACTTCGACGTACATGGGCAGGCCTCGTCGTTGGTTGCGCGGAATGGCCGCTCGGAATGGCCGCTCGGGATGATAATTCGGAGTCGGCGGCAATTATACCGCCTCCGCCCGCCGCCACCCGGCGGCGCCACACGGGCATCTCCGACCGGCCATTTCTGACCCGAGATTTCTGGCTGGCGAGGGATGCCGGTAGACTAGCGGCCTGTCACCACTTGCCCCGCAGTCATGGCCAAGCTCTATTTCTATTATTCGTCGATGAACGCCGGCAAATCGACCTCGCTGCTGCAGTCCAGCTACAACTACCGGGAGCGGGGCATGCACACGCTCGTGCTGGCGCCGGAACTCGACAACCGCTACGGCGTGGGCCGGGTGACCTCGCGTATCGGCCTGGAGACCGACGCCGTCACCTTCCGCACGGACGACGACCTGTTCGCCACCGTCGCGCGGGAACACGGCGGGCGGCCGCTGCACTGCGTGCTGATCGACGAGGCCCAGTTCCTCACCCGGCAGCAGGTCTTCGAGCTGAGCGAGGTCACGGACCGGCTGGGCATCCCGGTGCTCGCCTACGGTCTCAGGACGGACTTCCAGGGCGAGCCGTTCGAGGGCAGCAAGTACCTGCTGGCCTGGGCCGACAACCTGAAGGAGATCAAGGCCATCTGCCATTGCGGCAGCAAGGCCACGATGGTCATCCGCCTGGACGGCGAGGGCCGCGCGGTCACCGAGGGCTCGCAGGTGGAGATCGGCGGCAACGACCGCTACGTCTCCATGTGCCGCCGGCACTTCAAGCAACGCTTCTACGCTGGCGGCGACTGACCCGCCGCCGCCCCCGCCATGCAGCTCCTCACTGCCCTCGCCGGCATCGCCACTCTGCTCGTTCTGGCCGTCCTGATGTCGGAGGACCGCCGGCGCATCAGGCTGCGAACGGTCGGCATCGCGCTGGGCCTGCAGGTGGCCATCGCGGCTCTGGTCATCTACTTCCCGCCCGGACGCGGCGCCCTGGCCGGTCTGGTCCGCGGCGTGCAGAACGTGATCGACTACGGCAACGAGGGCATCGAGTTCGTGTTCGGCGCCCGCACCACCGAGAGCCTGGGCTTCACCATCGCCGTGAACGTGCTGCCGGTGATCGTCTTCTTCTCGGCGCTGATGT
>CAYQZN010000249.1:0-4320 GCA_964421805.1 uncultured Woeseiaceae bacterium | reverse complement strand
GGTCGAATGAATCGAACAGCGAGACGACCAGTACGTTTGCATAGGGGGCATCGGCCGATTCGCCTAGGGGCTGGATCGTCGTTACCTGACGCCCGGCACAGGCTGCGAGGAAAACACAGGCCGCTGCCACCAGAATTCTCTTCACGCTACCTGCTCCCTGTACGGGTTCCGACCTAACCGGCAATTGCCGCTGGAAACATCGGAGTGTGGTCCAAAAGCGTCTCGCTGGCCAGCCGGCGGCGACGCTCGGCTCCGTCCAGACTCCGGCCGCGACAACGGCCGGCGGCGTATCCGGCTGAGGTTCATTCGTGTTCGCAGACTTCATCGCCTGCGCCGCCGGATCAACGAACTCAGCTCACCACCAGCGGCTGGTGCCCACACTCATGTAGCCGTGATCACCGATAGGCACACCGACGTTCAGTCCCACGCCGATGTTCCCCGAGCATCCCGCCACGAGCGTGCTGGTCGCCAGCACGGCGACGAACACGATCTTCCTGAAGCCTTTCCGCATCGCTCCTGCCTCCCTAGGTTGAAAGTCTGCTCAGCACCAGGACGGCGCCATCGGGGTCCGTGACCACGGCGATCGTGCCGTCGCGCAGCGCCGGCGAAGGAGCCACCACGATGCTGCCGCCCAGCGACTCCGCCCGTGCCGCAGCCTCCGCCGGATCCGCGACGCCGAAATGGGTCAGCCAGAGCGGCTGCACGTCGTCGTTCGGCCGTTCCATGATGCCGGCGCGCCGCACGCCGTCCTGCAGCAGCAGGGTATATTCGCCGCCCCGCCGGTTCACCGTCTCGACTTCGTAGCCGCCGATCAGGCGATAGAAGGCCGCAGCATCGATGGTGTCGCGGGCCAGCATCTCGTGCCAGATCACGCGGCCGGCCGCCGCTCGCGTGGTGGCATCGTCGGGGTCGCCGATCCGGCTCGCAGCAAGACCGATGACCGCGCCCTGGGGGTCGATGATGGCGGCCACCCGGCCGATAGCCACGTCCCGGGCGGAGGCGGCGACGCTGGCCCCCGCGCCGAGCCCGCGCCGTAGCGCTTCGTCCACGTCGCCCACGGAAACGTAGGGCAGCCAGCGGGAGATCCTGCGCCCGTCCTCGCGACGATCGACGGCGAGCAAACCCGCCACGTAGACGTCTCCGAGGCGGGCGACGAGGTATTCTCCGTCGGTCGCCCCGCGGGCCTCCTCGAAGGTCCAGCCGAACATTCCGGCGTAGAAGCGGCGGGCGGCATCCAGGTCTTCGGTAATCAGGTCGTTCCATATGACCTTGCCGGCCAGCGGTCGCTCGGAGAACGACATGCCATCCAGGTTCGGCCCGCCGCCGGTGCTGCAACTGGTCGTCGTGATGACGGCGAACAGGAGGGTCAGTGCCAGGAAGAGTCGCATAGGTAAGCCTCTCGAATAGCCCGGGAATCAGGGCGGCGCGGCAGTGGTGTCGCCGGATTGCATTATAGCCAGGATCTCCACGGTGCCGTCCTGCAGTATCAGGCGGCCGCCATCGATCTCGCACGGTGTCGCCTTCGTCAGTACCTGACTGAAACGATTGCAGCCGGCGAAGCCATGAGCCCGCCCGCCGGTCTCGAAATGGATGTACGGGCGCCGGCTCACGCTCTCCGGCCCTCCGACCTCTGCTCCCGCAGCTCATCGGCATCCTCCGTGCGGGCGAGCACCACCACCTGGTCGCCCTTCTTCAGCTCCAGTTCGGGCTGCGCGAAGATCAGCTCCTCGTCCCGATAAAGGCAGATGACCCGGCTGTCGCCGGGCAGCTCCAGGCTCTCGATGCTGCCACGCTCGTCTTTGCCGAGGACGAAGGAGATCAGTCTCGCGTCAGCGCCGAGCGTGGCGGAGAGTTCCAGCGGGTTGCGGCCTTCCATCACGTCGGCCAGGTGGCGTGCCACGGTGACCTCCGGGACGATGGTGTCCACAAGACCCAGCTCGAGGCAGACGTGCTCGAATTCCTCGTTCTCGATGCGCGTGATGACCCTGCTGAACCCCAGCGAGCGGCCGACCAGGCTGGCAATGATGTTGGTCTGGTCGTTGTTGGTCAGGCAGAACAGGAAGTCGGTGTTCTCGGGGTCGGCTTCCTTCAGGATGGCCGGGCGGCTGCCGTCGCCGTGCAGCACCCCGCAGTCGAGGTCGCCGAGCGACTCGATCACCTCCCTGTCCTGCTCGACGATGACCACTTCGTGGTTGCGCTTGAGCAGCACCCGGATGGCGGCCAGTGTCGCCGGGCTTGCTCCTACGAATACGGCTCTCATTGTGTCGCGTACCTCCTGCCGATCCAGGTGTGCGGGGCGAGCACCACCAGGATGGCGATGAATTCAAGGCGCCCGGCCAGCATGTCGAAGGCGAGCACCGCCTTCAGCAGGCCGGGCAGCTCGCTGGAGGTGATGCCGGTGCTCAGACCCACCGTGCCCGTGGCCGAGACTACCTCGAACAAAGCGTCCAGCGGGGCGTAGCCGTGCAGCAGAAACGGGATCACGGATGCAACGACCACGATCAGGAACAGGGTCGGCACCGCGAGGATGTGCAGGACCTCGCCCGCCTCCACACGCCTGCCGCCCAGCCGGGCTTCGGCCACGGCGTGGGGGGGCAATGCCATGCGCTGTATCAGCAGCTGGATCACCCGCAGCACGACGAGCAGGCGCAGCAGCTTTATGCCGCCGGCAGTGGAGCCCACGCTGCCGCCGAGGGCCATGCTGACAATTGAGGTCCACTTCGCCGCATCCGGCAGCGTGGCCGGATCCATCGGCGTGAAACCGGAGGTGGTCTGTGCCGAGACGCCCAGCAGGAAGCCCTGCCTTGCCGCAGTGCCGGCATCCAGTCCGCTTGCCCCGAGCATCAGGCTCAGCGCGGCGCCCGCCGCGAGCGCCGCGATCGCCAGCGCGCGGAGTTCCGCATCGCCCAGCACGCCGCGCCATTCGCCACGGGAGGCGCGCAGGTAGAGCGGCAGGCTGACGGCGGCGAGCAGAGTGATCAGGCTCAGCACCCAGGCCGACCAGCGGCCGTCGAAGCCGGCCAGGCTCCCGTTCTGGGAAGAGAATCCGCCCGTCGATACCCCGGACAACACATGGATCAATGCGGCGAAGGGGCGGCCCTCCGCTCCCCAGAGGGCGAACCAGGCCGCGACGGTCATGAGGACATAGAGCACCAGCAGGCGGCGGGCATGCCAGATCATGGACGGGATATCGGATTCACGCGCGCCGGTCGGCTCCAGCAGCCGGCGTGCCGCTATGCCCTGCGGCACCAGCATCACCACGCACAGCGCGGCAAAACCGAGACCGCCGTACCACTGCATCCAGGATCGGGTCAGCAGCAGGGCCGGGGATTGCCCGGCCGGCTCCGGGATCACCGAAAGGCCTGTGGTCGTCACCGCCGAGACCGCCTCGAACCAGGCATCCGCCGGCACCAGGCCGAAGGTGGTGAAAGGCCAGACCATGACGGCCGGGGTCAGGATGAAGGCGCCTGCCACCAGCACCAGCGCCTCGTTCGGCTGGATCTCGGCGGGAGCCCGGATGCGGTGGCAGAGGAAGCCGGCGGCGCCGAGGGCGAGGGCGGTGATGCCCAGGGTGCCGGCGGCACGGTATTCGGCTCCCGTGAGGGCGGCTGCTGCCGGGATCGCGGTGAGCAGGGCGACGGTGACCGCGAGCAGGCCGCCATAACGCACCAGCACCCGCGGCCGGACCGCGTGCTGGAGCGTCCTCAGCCTGTTCCGGTGTGCCATGGTGTCCGGCGAGCCAGTTCTCTGCACCCTGACTCTGGCACGGGCCGCGCAGCCCGGGAATCAGGGAAACTACCCGGCCGCTCCCGGGTTTTGTGTTTGCCGCGGCAGCCGGGGCGGCTGATCAGCCCCCGGCGTGGTTCACCGGTTCGCGCTCGGTCAGTCCCAGCAGCTTCAGCGCGAAGGCATACTCGTGCGCCCGCTCCTCCAGCTTCTCGAAGCGTGCGGCGGAGCCACGGTGACCGGCCTCCATGTTCATGCGCAGGAAGAACGGCCCGCCCTCGGCCTGTTCCCGCAGCCGCGCAACCCATTTGGCGGGCTCCCAGTAGGTGACGCGATAATCGGCGATGCCGCCGGTGGCCAGCACGGGCGGATACGGGACGTCGGCGCGGATGTTGTCGTAGGGCGAGTAACCGGCGATGGTCTCGTAGGCCTCGGAATCGGCGACCGGGTTGCCCCATTCCGACCACTCCGGAGGTGTCAGGGGCAGGGTCTCGTCCGAGATGGTGTTAAGCACGTCCACGAAGGGCACCGCTGCCAGGACGCCGCCGAACAGATCCGGGCGCAGGTTCAGCGCCGCGCCCACCAGCAGGCCGC
>CAYQZN010000248.1:0-4331 GCA_964421805.1 uncultured Woeseiaceae bacterium | reverse complement strand
ATGTACAGCAGGACCGGATTCTCGCTGATCTGCTGCTTGATCCTTTCGATTACGTCCATTTCCCCTCTACCTCCTTCGTTCTGATGCCAATACTCACCGGCCTGCCCCGACGGCCAGACGGTTCTCCACGCTCACGACGCCGGCAACGGAGGCCGCCAGACGGCCCGCCTTGTCGCGCTCTGCGAAACTGGTCACGACACCGCTGAGCGTCACGCGCCCGCCGGCGGCCGCGACATCGATGCCGCCCGCCTCCACCGAGGAATCCGACAGCAGGCGCGAGCGCACCGCCGCGGTGATCTCGCCGTCGCTGACGGACCGCGACACCGCCGGCCGCTCGCCGGACGGGCTGGCCTGGCCGTCGCCGACCAGCATGGCCGTGCAGCCGCCCAGCGCCGGGGCGGCCAGCAGGAGCGGCAGCAGGCTGGTTGAAAAGGGACGCGACTTCATAGGCCCCGACGAGGCACCTCACGATCCTGCGCTGCGGGCCGTCGCACGACCGGGCAGTGCCGTCACGATGCGCCACTGTTCCTCGGCGCTCAGCATGCCCCAGGCGCCGATCTCGTCCAGAGTGCGCAGGCAGCCGGTGCAGACGTCGTGTTCGTCCAGCGTGCAGATATTCACGCAGGGCGAGGCCGGGCGGCTCGAGGGCGTCTTCCCCGTCACGGTGTCGTCGGCTCCTGGCTGGCGGCGTTGGCGATGCATCGTATCGTGGATTATACGTATGTTGACGCTTGTGGCCAGAGACGCCCTGACGTATCGTCCCCCGCGCAGCGCGGAGGCAGCGGACATGCAGGAAGACGGTCTCTCGGCACACATCACGGCCAGCGTCGACGCGGCGCTGCGCGAGGACGTGGGCGGCGGCGACATGACGGCCGGACTGATCGGCACCGACGCCGGGGCGCGGGCCGTCGTGCTCTGCCGGGAAGACGCCGTACTCTGCGGTCGTGCCTGGTTCGAGCAGGTTTTCGCCGCGCTGGACGAGAGCATCCGCATCGACTGGGAGGCCGGCGACGGCGACCGGCTCGCCCCCGGCGCGGCCGTCTGCACCGTGCAGGGCCCTGCCCGCCCCATCCTGACCGGCGAGCGCACCGCACTGAATTTCCTGCAGACGCTGTCCGGCACCGCGACGGCCGCGGCCCGCCACGCGGCCGCGGTGGCCCATACCTCCTGCCGCATCCTGGATACGCGCAAGACCATCCCGGGTCTGCGCCTCGCCCAGAAATACGCGGTGCGCTGCGGCGGCGCGGTAAACCACCGTATCGGCCTGTTCGACGCCATCCTGATCAAGGAGAACCACGTGATCGCCTGCGGCGGCATCGCGGCCGCCGTCTCCCGGGCGCAGACCGACAATCCATCCCTGCCGGTGGAGGTGGAAGTGGAGAATCCCGACGAGGTGCGCGAGGCGCTCGCCGCCGGCGCGGACCGCCTGCTGCTGGACAACTTCCCGCTGGACGCCCTGCGCGAGGCCGTGAGCCTCACCCGGGAGGCCGCCACCGGCGCCACCCTGGAGGCCTCGGGCGGACTGGAGCTGGACCAGATCGTCGCGGTAGCCGAGACCGGCGTCGACTTCGTCTCCGTGGGCGCGCTCACCAAGCACCTGCGCGCGGTGGATTTCTCGATGCGCTTCCGCGCGGATGCCGACGGCTAGCGGGACTCCACGGCGAAGTTCTGCTGCACGCGCTTCGGCTCGGAGACGCCGTAGCCCTGGGCATAGTCGATGCCCATGCCGCGCAGCATGGTGATGATCTCCTCGTTCTCGGCAAACTCGGCGATGGTCTGCTTGCCGGTGAGATGGCCGATCTCGTTGATCGAGCGGACCATCTCCCGGTCGATGGGGTCGTGCAGGATCTCCTTCACGAAGCTGCCGTCGATCTTCAGGAAATCCACCGGGAAGTGCTTCAGATAGCCGAAAGACGACAGGCCCGTGCCGAAGTCGTCCAGGGCGAACTTGCAACCGAGCTCCTTCAGCGCGTTGATGAACCGATTGGCCTGTGAGTAGCTCGCGATGGCCGCAGTCTCCGTGATCTCGAAACAGATCTTGGTGGCGTCGAGGCCGCTCACCTGGAACTGGTCGATGACGAACGGCAGGAACTTCTCGTCGCCGAGGCTCTGGCCCGACAGGTTGATGGAGCAGAGATCCAGCCGCTCGCGCTCGTCCGCCTCGGAGACCAGCCAGCGAAAGGCGTTGGAGATCACCCAGCGGTCGATGTTCGGCGTGATGCCGTAGCGCTCGGCGGCGTTGATGAACAGCTCCGGCGAAACCATGGCGCCGGCCTCGTCGCGCATGCGCAGCAGGAGTTCGTAATGGGCGCCCCGGTCCTCGCCCTGCAGCGGCAGGATGGTCTGGCGGAACAGCTCGAAACGGGACTCTTCCAGCGCGTTGTTGATGCGCGCGGCCCACTGCATCTCGCGCCGGCGGCGCATGAGGTCGATGTCGTTCTCGTGATAGCTGTGGATGCGGTTGCGGCCCGCCTCCTTCGCCGCCGCGCAGGCGCTGTCGGCGGCCGACAGCAGCGCCGCCACGTCGTCGTTGTCCGCGGTGATGGGCACGACGCCGATGCTCGCGCCCAGCCGGAAACTGCGTTCGTCCCAGACGAACTTGTAATCCGCCACCGTCTCGCGCAGCTCCTCGGCCGTGCGCATGGCCTCGTCGAGGTTGCAGCTCTCCAGCAGCACGCCGAACTCGTCGCCGCCGAGGCGCGCCAGCGTATCGCGCCAGCGGATCTTCGACTTCAGCAATGCGCCGAGCTGGGCCAGCAGCGCGTCGCCCGCGCTGTGGCCACAGCTGTCGTTTACGATCTTGAACTGATCGAGATCCATATAGCAGAGCGCATAGGAGGTCTCCCTCGCTCTCGCGCTCTTCAGCGCGCGTTCCAGCCGGCTCTCGAACTCGCGCCGGTTCACCAGCTGGGTGAGCATGTCGTGGCTCGCGTGGTAGGCGAGCTTGCGGTTCAGCTCGCGTGCCTCGCTCACGTCGTGGAAGATCAGCACGCCGCCCGTCACGTTGCCCGAGCCGTCCCGGATCGGCGAGGCCGTCGATTCCACGTACAGCTCGTTGCCGTCCCGGGTGATCAGCAAGGTCGGGCGCACCGACTTGATGGAGCGGTTGCGGCGGATCGCCACGGCCACCGGATTCTCCAGCGGCTCGCAGGTCTCCTCGTGATAGGCGCGGAAGATCTCGTCCGCCGCCCGGCCCGTGGCGCTGTCCACCTTCCAGCCGGTGAGTTCCTCGGCGACGGGATTGACGTATTCCACGTTGCAGTCGGCATCCGTCGTGACCACGCCGTCGCCGATGGACTGCAGGGTGATCTGGGCGCTCTCCTTCTCGCGAAACAGCGCCTCCTCGTAGAGCTTGCGCTCGGTGATGTCCACCTCGACGCCGACCAGCCGCCGCAGCCGGCCGTTACCGTCCTGCAGCGCCTTCGCCCGGCTGATCATCCAGCGCCAGTCGCCGCTGGAGTGGCGCATGCGGTGGACGCTCTCGAAGTAGTCCGCCCTGCCCTCCAGATGCTCGCGCATCTTGGACTGCACCCGGGTCATGTCGTCGGGATGCACGAGCCGGTACCAGTCGGGGGCGAGATCCTCCTCGTCCTCGTCGTAGCCGAGCATGGTCTTCCAGCGGCGGGAAAACCACACGGCCTTGGCGCGGCCGTCGAAGTCCCAGATTCCGTCGTTCGCGGTCTCGGACAGCAGTTCGTCGCGCTCGCGGATGTGGGCCAGCTCGGCGCGTGTGCGTATGCGTTCGACGCCGGCGCCGAAGCTGGAGCCGAGCAGCTTCAATAGCAGTTTGAGATTGGCGTCCCAGCCGTCCACCGGCGCCTCGTTGGCCAGCGCGATGAAGCCGGCCGGCCCCTCGGCGGTGCCGACGCCGATCAGCAGGCAGGCGCCCAGGCCGATCTCGGTGAGACGAGCCGCCTCCGCCTCCGCGCCTGCCGGTGGCTGGCGGCAGTCGCCGATCTCCAGCAGGCGCTGGCCGCTCATGCCCCGGGCCAGCCAGCGCCACTCGCCCAGGTCCTGGTGCTGGAGCACCTGGGGGCGGCAGATACTGTAGGGGGACGTTGCCGCAATCACGGTCTCGATGCGGGCCGCGCGCTCGTCGGCCAGGCAGACGAAGGCGACATCCACGCCCGCCGCGTCGCGCAGATCCTCGACCACGGATTCGATCACCGTGCCGGCCGTGGCCTTCTCCAGGGTCAGGAGGTTGATCGCGAGCTTGGTATAGACGGCATCCACCGCGATCGCGGGGTATTGCCCGGAACCGCGCCGTGAGGCGAGCGTGTCGCCGGCGATGCCGGCCCGCAGATCCTTCTCGCTGATCATCTCGAGGCTTT
>CAYQZN010000247.1:0-4333 GCA_964421805.1 uncultured Woeseiaceae bacterium | reverse complement strand
TCGACGTCACGGTCCAGGCGCAGCTTGGCCGGGCGGCCCGTGTGCCGCGTCATGACGGCGGCGATGCAGGCGATCAGCGCCGGCTGGCTCTCCTTGCCGCCGAAGCCGCCGCCCATGCGGCGGCATTCCACCACCACGTCCTTCGCCTCCAGGCCAACGGCGTGCGCGACCGCATGCTGCACCTCGCCGGGATGCTGCGTGGAGCTGTAGACGTAGAGATCGCCGTCTTCGCGCGGCAGCGCCATGGCGATCTGGCCTTCCAGGTAGAAGTGGTCCTGGCCGCCGACGGCCGTGCGGCCGGACAGCCGGTGCGCGGAACTCTCGATCGCACTGCGGGCGTCGCCCCGCTCGAGGCGCGCGGAGGGCAGCACGAAGGACTCGTTTGCTACCGCGGTATCCGGGTCGAGGATCGGCTCGAGGTCGCCGTATTCCACCCGCGCCAGGGCCGCCGCCTTGCGCGCCTGGTCGACGCTGGCCGCCGCCACGGCGAACAGGGGCTGGCCGACGTACTGCACCAGGTCTTCGGCGAATATGGGGTCGTCCGCCACCACGGGGCCGTAGTTGTTCTCGCCGGCGATGTCGGCGGCGGTGATGACCGCCACCACGCCGGGCGCGGCGGCAACCGCCGCCAGATCCAGGCGCTCGATGGTCGCGTGCGCGCGTGCGCTCATGCCCACCGCCACGTGCAGGAGGTCGCGGGGCTCCGGGATGTCGTCCGTGTACAGCGCGCGGCCGCTGACGTGCAGGTGGCCGCTGTCGTGGGGTATCGCCCGTCCCACGGTGCGCAGGCTGCGGGGTGCGGTGCGCCGGTCACCGTCCATGAGAATCTCGTCCATGAGAATACAGCCTCGTCGTGATACCGGCAGCGGTGCTCTCGATGTGGAAACGCCGCAGCAGGTTCTTCGCCACCTCGCGCCGGTAGGCGTCGCCCGCGCGCATGTCGGTTATCGGTGCGAAGTCGTCGTCCATCGCCGCCATGGCGCGTTCGACCGCGTCCTCGTCCCAGGCCTCGCCGACGAGAGCCTGCTCGGCGGCGGCGGCGCGCTTCGGTATGGCCGCCATACCGCCGCAGGCGATGCGGGCGCTCGTCACGCGACCGTCCTCGATGTCCAGGCCGAACGCCACGCAGACGGCCGAGATGTCCTGGTCGAACCGCTTGGACACCTTGTAGGCCGCCGCCAGCCGGCCCGGGCGGCGGCGGGGGATGTGTACGGCCGCGACGAACTCGCCCGGCGCGAGGTCGGTCTTGCGGTAATCGTGGTAGAAGTTCTCGAGGTCGAGCTCCCGTCGGCCGCCGCGGCTGGCGAGTACCACCCGCGCGCCCAGCGCGATCAGTGCCGGCATCGAGTCGCCGATGGGCGAGCCGTTGGCGACGTTGCCGGCCAGCGTCCCGGTGTTGCGGATGGGCGGCGAGGCGAAGCGGAGGAACAGCTCTTCCATCTCCGGATACTCGGCGACGACGGGCCGCATGGCATCGGTCAGGGTGACGGCCGCGCCGATGCTCAGCCACTCGCGGCCCGTCGAGACTTCGGTCAGTTCCCGCACGCGGCCGACGTAGATCACCGTGTTCAGCTCCCGGTGCTGCTTGGTCACCCACAGGCCCACGTCCGTGCCGCCGGCCAGCAGGCAGGCGTCCGGATGCTCGGCCAGGAGAGCCGCAAGTCCGGAGGCGGTCGTCGGCGCGAAATAGCGGCGTCCGCCGTGCTCGAGCGCGAGCATGCGGTCGTCGGCCGGGTCGTTAGCCAGGGACTTCAGCCTGGCCAACGTATCAGCGTCGGCGGGCACCTCGGGCGCGTAGTCGTACATGCGCCGTGCTGCCTCCACGATGGGGCGGTAGCCGGTGCACCGGCACAGGTTGCCGGCCAGCGCGTCGTCGATCTCCCGGCGGGAGGGGTCCCGATGGTTGCGGTACAGCGCGAACAGCGACATCACGAAACCCGGCGTGCAGAAGCCGCATTGCGAGCCGTGGCACTCGTACATGGCTTGCTGCACCGGGTGCAGTCCGGTCTGCGGGCTGCCCAGGCTCTCCACGGTGATGAGTTCCCGCCCGTCCAGGGTCGGCAGGAACTGGATGCAGGCATTGACGGAGCGGTAGCGCAGGCGTTCGCCCTCCCTGTCGAGATCCGCCAGCACCACGGTGCAGGCGCCGCAGTCGCCCTCGGCGCAGCCTTCCTTCGTGCCGGTGCGCCCGGCGTCCTCGCGCAGCCACTGCAGCACCGTGCGGGTGGGGTCGATGTCGCGCAGTTCCACCGTCTCCCCGTCCAGCAGGAAGCGCACAGCATCACGAGTCGGCTGGGGCGCGGCCATCAGCTGCCCCGGTAGGTGGAATAGCTCCAGGGACTGACCAGGAGGGGGACGTGATAATGCTCGTCGGCATCCATGCGGAAGCGCACCGGCACCACATCGAGAAAGCCCTCCTCCGGAAAGCAGTCGCGCACGTGGAAGAGGATCTCCCACTGGCCCCGGGCGAACGCGTCCGGGTCGAGCAGCGGCTGGTCCGTGCGCCCGTCCCGGTTGGTCTCGGTGGCGAGGACGCGCTCCCGACCGCCGTCCAGGCGGTACAGTTCCACGCGGACACCGGCAGCCGGACGGCCGCGGGCGGTATCCAGCACGTGGGTGGTCAATCGGCCCATGGTTTCTCTCCCTGACGGACAGGATTGCCGTGTCTGTCCGAGAGCCATTATCCGGCCCGCGCGACGGCCGTCGCAAGCGCCGCGCGGCACGGCTCGCTTTATATGGCGACGCCGAGTGGCTACTATCGCTATCCCTGGCTGCCGCGGCCCCACTGGGAGCGCGGCAACCAGCATCACCAGCGAGGAGACCAGATGAGTTCCGCCGTACAGCTGCTCGGCATCAGCAATGCCATCGTCGATATCCTGAGCCACGTCGATTACGGGTTCCTCGAGCGCGTGGACGCCACGCCCGGGAGCATGACGCTGATCGACGAGAGCCGCGCCGACGAGGTGTACGGCATGATGGGGCCCGCCACGGAGAAGTCCGGCGGCTCCGTGGCCAACACCGTGGCCGTGTTCGCCGGGCTGGGGGGCAAGGCTGCCTACGTGGGCCGCGTGGCGGACGATCAGTTCGGCCGGGTGTTCCAGCACGACATGAACTCGCTCGGCATCGACATGCGCGTGCCGCCGTCGCCCGCCGAGAAGTCCACGGCCCGCTGCTACGTGCTGATTACGCCGGACGGCCAGCGTACGATGCAGACCTACCTCGGCGCCTGCACCGAGCTCGGCCTCGGCGACGTCAGCCAGGAGACCGTCGGCGAGCCCGGCATCGTTCTTCTGGAGGGCTACATCTTCGACCTGCCCGAGGGGCCGGACGTGGCGCGGCTCGCCATCGAGACCGTGCGCCGGCGCGGCGGCAAGGTGGCCCTGTCGCTGTCGGACTCGCTTTGCGTGGAGCGTCACCGGGCAGTCTTCCGCGAACTCGTCGAGGAGCAGATCGATCTGGTCTTCGCCGACGAGGAGGAAATCTATCAGCTGTTCGCCACGGATTCGCTCGAGGGCGTGATGTCGGAGGCGTCCATGCTCGAAGGGCTGTTCGTCGTCACCCGCTCGGAGAAGGGCTCGGTAGTGATCAATGGCGACGAGTTCATCGAGCAGGCCGCCTTCCCCGTGGACAAGGTGGTGGACACCACCGGTGCCGGCGATACCTACACCGCCGCCTTCCTCGCCGCACTGGTCAAGGGCGAGCCCCTCGACCGCTGCGCCCGCATCGCCTCCTGGTGCGGTGCGCGGGTGATCCAGCAGGTGGGCGCCCGCTACCAGGGCGACATCCTGGAAGGCTACCCGGAGAGCTGAGCGGCAGCATGCGCCGAACCGGTGTGAGCGGCGCGACGGACGCGGAGGCGAGCGCCATATTCCGGCCCTACGAGCAGGGCTTCGCGCGGAACCCTTACCCTGTCTACGCCCGGCTGCGCCGCGAGTCGCCCGTATTCCACTCGGCGGAGTTCGGCATGACCTTCTTCACTCGCTACGCCGACGTGGAGCGCCTGCTGCAGGATCCCCGGCTCGGCCGCACGATGCGCCACCGCATGTCGCCGGCCGAGCGGGCGGCGGACGACGAACGCTGGCAGCACCTGCCGAACTACGCCCGCTACGTGCGGGTGAATGTGCTGGAGACCGAAGGCGAGGAGCATGCGCGTCTGCGCCGGGTGCTGATGCGGGTGATGAACCCGAACCGGATCCGGCGCCTGAAAGCACGCATCGAGACCCTGGCCCGGGAGCGAGTGGCGGCGCTGGCACCGCGCGGCCGCATGGAGTTCGTCTCCGAGCTCGCGACGCCGCTGCCGGTCCATCTCATCGCCGAGCTGCTTGGCTGGCCC
>CAYQZN010000246.1:0-4339 GCA_964421805.1 uncultured Woeseiaceae bacterium | reverse complement strand
CTATTGAGACGATTTGGATACCGGTGCTATAGTGATATACCTGACTAAAACACCTGCCCCCAGAACGAGGATATGAAAAGAACGATGGATATCCGCAGATCCAGGCTGCTTCTGCCGCTGGCCGCCCTGTTCGCCGCCTTGCCCGCCGGGGCGGAATCCCTGCTGGAGGTCTACCAGCGCGCCCTGCAGAGCGACCCCCTCATCCGCGAGGCGGAGGCGAATCGCCGGGCGACGGAAGAGGCCGTGCCTCAGGCGCGCGGCCTGCTGCTGCCACAGCTGTCGGCATCGGCCAGCGAGAGCCGCGGCACGGCGGAGGGCGCATCCGCCTTCCAGCAGGTATCACCGACCGGCGAGACCATCACCGTCACGAGCGATTTCCAGGACGAGAGCATCGAGACCACCCAGTGGCAGATCGAATTGCGCCAGACCGTGTTTCGCTGGGACCAGTTCGTCGGACTGAAGCAGGCCGGCAAGCAGGTGGCCCGGGCCGAGGCGAACTTCGAGGCGGCCCAGCAGGACCTGATACTCCGGGTGACGGTCCGTTATTTCGAAGTGCTCGCAGCGGAAGACGCGCTCGAGGCCGCCCAGGCCAGCAAGCGCGCCATCGACCGCCAGCTGGAACAGGCGCAGCAGCGCTTCGAAGTGGGGCTGATCGCCATCACCGATGTGCAGGAAGCCCAGGCCGCCTACGACCAGGCCATTGCGGAGGAGATCGCCGCCAAGCGTCAGCTCGCCTCGTCGCGTGAATTCCTGCGCGAGATCACCGGCGAGTATCTGCAGGATCTGGAAACCCCGGGACAGCAGCTGGCGCTCGAGACGCCCGACCCGGCCGCAGAGGACGACTGGGTGGACACCGCTTTCGAGCAGAATCTGGCTCTGATCGCGGCGCGGCTGAATGCCGAGATCGCGAGCCAGGAGATCGACTCCCGCCGTTCCGGTCATTACCCCACACTGGATCTCGTCGCCAGTCGCAGCGACTTCGACCGGGAGTTCGAGCGCTCCAACGAGGGCGGCCCCTTCAACGACGTCTTCAACAACCAGACCTCGGACAGCATCGCGCTGGAGTTCCGCATCCCGCTGTTCTCCGGCGGCCGGACCTCGGCCCAGGTGCGCGAGGCCGTCCACCTGCATCGCGCGGCCAGGGAACAGCTGCAGCGGGTGGCCCGGGAGACGGAACGCCAGGCCCGGGACGCCTACCTGGGCGTGCTGGCGGAGATCTCCAGGGTGAAGGCTCTGCGCCAGGCCCTCTCGTCGTCGAAGACGGCGCTGGAGGCGACGCAGGCCGGCTTCGAGGTGGGCACCCGTACCACCGTCGACGTGCTGGACGCCCAGCAGCAGGTCTTCACGGCCCGCACGAACTACCGCCGCGCGCGCTACGACTACCTCCTGAACGTGCTCAGGCTGAAGCAGGCGGCCGGCATCCTGCGCATCCAGGATCTGGAAGACATCGACTCCATCCTCGTGCCCCGCAGCGAGATGGGCGACTGACACGCCGGTTCAGCCGTTATGGAACCGCCGTGTCAGGGGCTCCAATAGCTCGAGCAGGCTCCTGAGAGAACCCCGGTTGTCCAGCAGCAGCCGTCGCGCACGCTCGCCCATATCCCGGCGCGCCGCCTGGTCGGCGAACAGCTGCTCCAGCGCCGCAGCGAGTTCCGCCTCGTCGGTGACCACGCGCGAGGCGCCCCGCTCCGCGAACATGGCTGCGATGTCCTCGGCATTGAACAGGTGCGGGCCGGTGAGGATGGGCAGCCCCAGGGAAGCGGGCTCCAGCAGGTTGTGTCCGCCGATGGGCACCAGACTGCCGGCGACGAAGGCGATGTCCGACGCGGCATAGAACAGGGGCAGCTCGCCCATCGTGTCGCCGAGGAAGACGCGCGTCCCCGGGCTGCAACGCTCGCCCGCGGTGCGGCTGACGAAGTCGAGGTCGTGTTCGCGGATCATCTCGGCGACGGCCGGGAAGCGCTCGGGATGCCGCGGGACGAGCACCAGCAGTGCATCCGGCACCGACGCGAGCAGGCGCCGGTGGGCGGCGAGGACGATCCCCTCCTCGCCCGCGTGGGTGCTGGCCGCGATCCACACGCTGCGGCCGGGGAAGTGCTCCGCCGCGAACTCGCGTCCCCGCGCCGCCAGGCCCTCGTCGATCTCCACGTCGAACTTGATGTTGCCGGTCACGAAGGTGCGTGCCGGGGCCGCGCCCAGATCGCGGAAGCGTTGCGCGTCCTGCTCGCTCTGGGCGGCGATGATGATGCCGTGGGACAACGCCTCCCGGAACAGCGGCGTCAGGTGGCGGTAGCGGGCCACCGAACGGGGGGAAATCCGGGCGCTGGCCAGCACGAGCGGGACACGGCGCCGGCCGCACTCGGCGTAGAGATTGGGCCAGAGCTCGGTCTCGATGATCACGGCCAGCTCCGGCCGGATGCGGTCGAAGAAGCGGCGCACCGCGCCCGGCGTCTCGAAAGGCGCGAAGCAGTGCACCACCTCGTCGCCGAACAGGCGGCGCACCCGCTCGGCGCCGGTGGGTGTGACGGTGGTGACCACCACGGCCCGGGACGGGAACCGTTCCTTCAGCGCCTTGATCAGCGGAGCGGCGGCCTGCACTTCCCCCACGGAGACGGCATGGATCCAGACCGATCCGGAGCGGATATCCGGGAAGCCGATGCCGAAGCGCTGCCCCAGCCGGTCGTGATAACCCTTACGCGTGAAGCCTCGCCACAGCCAGAAGAGGAAGACGAACGGCGTGGCCAGGTAGACCAGCAGCTGGTAGGCGAATCTCACCGTCGCGCTTCCGGCCTCAGGGCAGGCCGCGGATGGAATCGATGATGCGCGAGCTGGAGCGGCCCTGGCGGAATGCGAGCACGCGCACCTCGCCGCCTGCCGCGAGCACGGCCGGCCCGCCCGCGATCTCCTCCGGCCGATAGTCGCCGCCCTTCACCAGCACCTCCGGCAGCACGGCCTCGATCAGGCGGGCGGGCGTATCCTCGGCGAAGGGCACCACCCAGTCGACGGCCGCCAGCCCGGCGAGTACCGCCATCCGGTCTTCCACCGGATTCACGGGCCGACCCTCCCCCTTCAGTCGGCGCACGGAATCATCCGTGTTCACGGCCACCACCAGCCGGTCGCCCAGCGACTTGGCTTCCTCCAGATAGGTGACGTGGCCGGCATGCAGGATGTCGAAGCAGCCGTTCGTCATCACGACGCGCTCGCCCCGACTGCGCGCCTCGGCCACGAATTCGAGCAGCGCCGGCTCGTCCACCATGCCGCGGCCACCCTTGCCGCGCCGGTGCAGCGCCACCCTGAGTTCGGACGGGGTGACGCCGGCCACGCCGATCTTGCGCACCACCAGCCCGGCCGCGAGGTTGGCCAGCGCCGCCGCCTCGCCCAGCGTGGAGCCCGCCGCCATCGCGGCGCCGAGCGTGGCGATCACCGTGTCGCCGGCGCCGGTCACGTCGAAGACCTCGCGGGCCTCGGTGGACAGGAACTGCGCTTCCCCGCTCCGCTCCACCACCAGCATGCCGCGCTCGCTGCGGGTGATTACCAGCGCTTCCAGATCGAGTTCGTCGAGCATGTGCCGGGCGCGGCGCAGCAGATCCTCGTCGTCCCGGGCCGCGCCGGCCACCGCCTCGAACTCCGCCTGATTCGGCGTGAGCAGGGTGGCGCCCCGGTAGCGCGCGAAGTCCGTGCCCTTCGGGTCGACCAGTACCGGCACGCCGGCCTCGCGGGCGGCGGCGATCAGCTGGCCCACCTCGTGCAGCGCCCCCTTGGCGTAATCGGAGAGGATGACGAGCCCGGCATCCTGCAGCGCCGCGACGAACGGCTCGCGCACCGAGACGGCAACCCCGGTCGCGGTCTCCTCCCGGTCCAGACGGATGAGCTGCTGGCCGCGGGAGAGCACCCGCAGCTTGGTGGTGGTCGGCGCTGCCGGCGAGACGGCGAAACGGCAGTCGACGCCACGCTCGGCCAGCAGCGCCTCGAGGCGCCCGGCGGCCTCGTCGGCGCCCACGATCCCCACCAGCGCCGCGGGCGCGCCCAGCTCGGCCAGGTTCACTGCCACGTTGGCGGCGCCGCCCGGCCGCTCCTCGCCGTCGCGCACGTGAACGACCGGCACGGGCGCCTCCGGCGAGATGCGGCCGGTGGCACCGAACCAGTACTGGTCGAGCATGAGGTCCCCGGCCACCAGGAGACGGGCGCCGGAGAAGTCTGGTATCTGCAGGGTCACGAGCTTGCCGCCGGGGAAACCTCGGAAGCCCGGCATGTTAGCAAAGAGAGCGCCCCTTTACGCGGCGCTCAGCCGCCGTCTTCAATTACACTTGGACTCGCCGCAGCTCAGACAGGTCATGCA
>CAYQZN010000245.1:0-4344 GCA_964421805.1 uncultured Woeseiaceae bacterium | reverse complement strand
CCGTCCGAGGACCGGACGGGTAGTCGTAAGGCAGGCCAGAACTCTTGGATCGCCCGGGAATAATGAGGCATGCGCGCACCGAACGCAAGCGATATCCATCACGTAGGAGGGCCTTCAGGCCCGACCCGGGACAGGAAATCGGGGCTAAAGCCCCTCCTACCCCCTCACCACGAAGACCGACAGGTCCGTGTGGGAGGCCAGGAAGCCGGCGTTGGAATGGAATATGTACTCGCGGAAGCCGGGAACGTGGGAGGCCATGACGACGAGGTCGACGCCCAGCTCGTGGAACTGCCGGTCCAGCGCCTTGTCGAGGTCGGCGACCGGATCGCCGATGACCTCGGTCTGCGCATCCACCTGCACGCCGGACTCCGCCGCCAGCTCGGCGGCGAAGGCATCCAGCTTCGCCCGGAACTCCTTCGGGTTGTGGGCCGCCTCGCCCGGCGCGGGACCGGTCACCGCCACCAGGGTCACGCGCGCGTCGTAGCACTCGGCCAGCCCGGTCGCGGTGGCGAGCGCCTTGCCGAGCTTCTCCCGGTGGGCCAGATCCACCGGCACGCCGATATGCCGATACAGCTTCTTCTTCATCAGGCCTCCTTCCCTTCCACCTGCTCCGTCTCGGCCTCTGCCTGGGCCTGCGCCTCCAGCAGCTTCACCTCCGCCGCGAGCCCCTTGTACAGACTCACCGACATCAGCAGGATCACGATGCCGAACGGGAAACCGGTGGCCAGCGCCAGGGCCTGCAGCGACGACAGCCCGCCGCCCTCCATGAGCGCGATGCCGATCAGTCCGAGAAATACGCACCAGAACACGCGCTGGGCGATGGGCGCATCGATCTTGCCGCCGGCGGTCATCGTATCCACCACCAGCGCACCGGAATCCATCGAGGTGACGAAGAAAATCAGCACCAGCAGGATGCCGATGCCCGAGGTCAGCGTGGCCAGCGGGTATTCGGCCAGGAACAGGAACAGCGACAGCTCCGGCTGGAAGTTCCTGACCGTGTCGACCACGCCCTCGTAGCCCTGCAGGAAGTACTGGTCCATGGCGGCATTGCCGAACACGGTCATCCAGACGATGAAGATGAAAGACGGCGCGAGTATGGACACCAGCAGGAACTCGCGCACGGTGCGGCCCGAGGAGATACGGGCGATGAACATGCCGACGAAGGGTGAGAAAGCGATCCACCAGGACCAGTAGAAGGTGGTCCAGTCGTGCATGTAGTACATGTCTTCGCGGCCCACCCAGTTGGACAGCGCCGGCATGTAGCGGAAATAGGCCAGGGTGTTGTCGACGATGGCGCCAAGGCTGTCCAGCGTCGGGCCGACCAGCAGCACGAACAGCCCGAGCACGGCGGCCATGGCCATGTTGCTCTCCGACAGCACCTTGATGCCGCCGTCCAGGCCGCGCAGCACCGAGACGAGCGCCATGATGGTGATGACCACGATGATGGTGAGCTTCACCACGTGGCCCTCGGAGATACCGAACAGATACGCGAGCCCGCCGGCCGACTGCTCGGCGCCGTAGCCGAGCGAGGTGGCCAGCCCGAACAGGGTGGCGAACACGGCGAGCACGTCGATCACGTGTCCGGGCCAGCCCCACACCCGCTCGCCGAAGAGGGGATACATGGCAGAGCGTACGATCAGCGGCAGGCCCTTGTTGTAGGCGAAGAAGGCGAGCGCGAGCCCGACGATGCCGTAGACGGCCCACGGGTGGATGGCCCAGTGGAATACCGTGGCCGCCATCGCGAGTTCCCGCCGTGCGTCCTCGGTGAGGCCCTCCAGGCCGAGCGGCGGCGTGAGCAGATGATTCATCGGCTCCAGCACGGCGTAGAACATGATGCCGATGCCGATGCCGGCGGCGAACAGCATCGACACCCAGGAGACGTAGGAATACATGGGCTCGGCGTCGGGTCCGCCGATGCGTATCTTGCCCACCGGCAGCACGATGAGCGCGATGCAGAACAGCACGAAGAAATTGCCCGCGGCCATGAAGAACCAGTCGAACCGGGTGGTCAGCCAGGGCCGCAGGTCGCCGAACCAGTGTTTCGCCAGCTCCGGGAAGGACAGCGTGAAAACCACGAAGACGATCACCGAAACGGCGGAGATGGCGAAGACGGGATTATGGAAATCGAGCCCGAAGGGCTGGACGTTGTCCTGCCCGACCTCGAAGTCGGATACGTATTCGTCGACAAGCTCGTCGACGAGTTCGTCGCCGGCCTCGTGACCGGAGTCGGTGCTCTGCTGCAAAGTACTGTGACCTTTACGCAGCCAGGGTCGCGCGGGTGTCCGCTGCACCGTCCATCGACGTCACACGGGCATTATGTTCTCCGGCGCGACCTGACGCGCTGATTGGGATGACCCCATTCTAGGCGTCTCCGGCGCGGGATTCCAAACCGGCACCGGGCCGGCCCGGATGCAGTCGGCGGAAAAGCGTGTAGCTGGCCGCGAGCCCGATGGCGGCGAAGGCCGCCAGGAACAGGAAGTAATGCCGGTGTCCGGCGAGGCCGGGGGAGGCATCCAGCAGCAGCCCGCCGACGAGGCCGACGAACACGTCCGGCGTGAAGCCGATCACCGAGACCAGCCCCACGGCGGTGCCGGTCAGGGCGTCCGGCACCTTCGCCTCCTCGAACAAAGCGAAGTACAGGGCGCGCAGACCGAACATGGCTGCCGAGGTGGCCAGCACGTTGCCGAGCAGCACCCAGGCGGCGCCGGCGACTGGCGTATCGAAGCCGAGGAACAGATAGGAGGCGAGCAGCAGCACGAAACATATGACGGTCATGCGGGCAACGCCGTAGCGGTCGCCGAGAAAGCCTGCGGCGACGGCGGCGACCGGCCGCATCCAGGCGCCGATGGCGGCGATGCGGGCCGCGTCCACGTCGCTCATGCCGTAGACCTCCACGGCGTACAGGGAGTAGTTGTCGAAGCCCTTGTAGGCGACGTAGGCGCACACCACGATCAGCGCCTGCAGCCAGACGGCGGGCATGGCCAGCACGCGGGCAACGTGATGACGGAGGCCCTCCTCCGCCGGCCGCCAGCGTTCGAGGTCCGGCTCCTCGGGCGGATGACCGTCGCGGATGACGAACCAGACGAACACGCCGGCCAGCGCGGTGACCAGCGTGTAGCCGTGGATCACCGTGACGAGTGCGGCCTTTCGTTCCTCGAAGGTGACCGCGTCCGTGCCCTCCGGGAATACCAGGCCGAAGAAGGCGACGGCGACGGAAGCCAGCGCCGCCGCCAGCAGACCGCGGCCGCCGTCCAGCAGGCCGTAGGCGCGGCCCTGTTCGTCGCTGCCGCCCCAGTCCCGGGTGGCCCGGATCAGCGCCGCCCAGAAGAACAGGATGGTGGTGACGCCGAAGAACCCCCACAGCACGAGGGCCCCCGTGTAGCCGGGGATGGTCGCCATGTAGAGGCCCCCGGCCGCGGTGGACCAGAGCGAGAACGCGAGCAGCTTGCGCGCGGGGAAACGGTCGGCCAGCGGTCCGCCGGGGAAATACGCGAGCATGGCGAGGATGCCGTACACGCCCTGCGCCGCCCCGAGCTCGGTGTTGGTGAGCTGGAATACATCCAGCACGGCGGGACGGAAGAACCGCGCGATGTGGAACGGCAGGGCAAACACGGCCTCGCCGGCGAGGATCAGCCCGAACATGTAGAGGAAGCGATGCATTCCTACCCCGTAGGAGGGCCTTCAGGCCCGATGGGTTAATGAATCGGGGCTAAAGCCCCTCCCACAAGATCCCCTCCTACCCTGCCAGGCGGTAGGTCCAGCGGCCGTACACGTACAGTCCGAACCCCGAGATCAGCCCCACCGCGCCCATGAGATACCACACCGCGCCGATGTTGTAGGCGGCGTAGAGCTGGTCGGTCATGGCCTGGGCGCTCTGCCCGCTCACCGCCACGAGCTTCTGGAAGGCCTCGCCGATGGGCACGGCCTGCACGTCGGCGGTGCTCAAGCCGTAGTCCCGCATCAGCACCTCCCGTGAGATCTGCTCCTTCGAGGAGAACCGGCCGTACAGCGTGGGCCCGATATAGCTCTCCAGCGACCAGCCGACGCCGATGGGCAGCTGGGAGAAGCCGAGATACATCGCCTTCTTGTCCCGGGGCGCGATGTTGCCGAGGTATTCGCTCGACTTCGGGCTGGAGAGCATCTCGCCCAGCGAGAAGACCACGATGCCGCCGACGATCACCCAGGCGGCGTTGAAGCCGCCGAAGAGCAGCATGGCCGACGAGGCGAAAAACGTCCCCAGCGCCATCGAGTTGGCCGCCCTCAGCCGCGCGCTCCAGCCGGCCACCAGAAAGCACGTGAACATGATCAGCATGGCGTTAATGTTCACCACGCCCTCGGGCATCA
>CAYQZN010000244.1:0-4352 GCA_964421805.1 uncultured Woeseiaceae bacterium | reverse complement strand
TCATGACCATGCCCGGCCTGCCCCGCCGCCCGGCCGCGCGCAACATGCGCATCGATGCCGACGGCAACGTCGACGGTCTGGCATAAAAAATGTAGGAGGGGCTTTAGCCCCGATCAATCACACCGTCGGGCCTGAAGGCCCTCCTACATCGGTTCACAGGCCGATCCTTCGGCCCTCCGACCGCGATTTTGCTATCCTTCGCGGCGTCAATTCGGGAGAGTAAACATGGCTGACCGGCAGAAGATATTCGTCATCCTGGACCCAACCGCCATGAACCAGCCGTCGCTGGTCATGGCCGAGACCATCGCCGCAGACGAGCAGGCTTCGGGCGCGGCCGACGTCGCACTCCACCTCTATTGCTGCATAGCGGAAGACGAGGTGCGGCGGCCGCCGAGCATGGACGATGCGACGGCCATCGCCGAGGAGCTGTCCCGCCTCGAGAGCTGGGTGGAACGGCTGGCGGAGCATGGCCGCGCCCAGGGCCTGCAGGTCACCACCGAGGTGGAGATCAAGGCGGACTGGCGCCAGGCCATCGTGGATGCGATCGCACGCGGCTCGAGCACGCTGGCGATCAAGAACATGACCAATCAGTCGCGCCTCCGGCGCTGGCTCAAGGAAACCTCGGACTGGCGGCTGCTGCGTGACGCCAAGTGCCCGGTGCTGCTCGTGAAGTCCTATGCCCGCCGGCACATCAACAAGGTCCTCGTCGCCATCAAGCACCGACCGGAGACGGACACCTATCGCGCCGCCAACGATCGCCTGCTCGAAGCCGGGCGCAGGATCGCCACCAACGTCGGCGCGGAACTCAATGTCGTCACGGTGTACCCGGACACCAGCGATTACCCGGACCGCCAGCGCTTCGCGGACCGCTGCGGCCTGCCGCGCAACCAGGTCCGTGCGGAGATGGGGAAGCCGGAAGAGGCGATTGCCACGGCAGCCAGGGATCTGGAGGCAGATCTGGTCGTCATCGCCCGGGTCTCGCAGCCGGACGCCGACGCCAAGCTCGGACACACCGCCGAGAAGGTCATCGACGGCCTGTACTGCAACATCCTGGTCCTGCCGATGCGCGAGACGTCAAGCCTGGCCGACTAGGCGCGCGCAGCGCCGCAAGCGCATGGATCACCAATTAGTGCCGGCAGCACTCCTCGGCTGCGTCTTGCTGGCCTCGCTGCCTGCAGCCAGTGCCGGCGAGGATCACGCCCACGGACACGGTGCCGCCGAGATCGAGGAGATCACGGTGCAGGCGACCCGTTCCCGTCGCCGTCTCCGGGACGAGCCGATTCGCGTGGAGGTCATCGGTCAGGAGGAGATCGAGGAGAAGCTCCTCATGCGCCCGGGCAACATTTCCATGCTGCTGGCAGAGACGGGCGGTCTGCGGGTGCAGGTGACTTCGCCGGCTCTCGGCTCGGCCAATATCCGCGTCCACGGCATGCGCGGGCGTTATACCCAGTTGCTGGCCGACGGGCTGCCCCTGTACGGCGGCCAGGCCGCCTCGCTCGGCCTGCTGCAGGTCCCGCCGAGCGACCTGGGCCGGGTCGAGATCATCAAGGGCTCTTCCTCGGCGCTCTATGGCGGTCAGGCGCTCGGCGGCGTCATCAACCTGGTCTCCAAACGCCCTGGCGAGGAAGCGGGCGGCGAGCTGATCCTCAATGCCACGACCCGGGACGGCCAGGACGTCTCCGCCTACGGCGCGACGCCTCTCGGCGCCGGCTGGAGCGGCTCCCTGCTCTCGACCTACAATCGCCAGGAAGTTCAGGACCTGGACGATGACGGCTGGATCGACATGCCGGGCTACCGGCGCTGGTCGGCCCGGCCCCGGCTCTACTGGGACGGCGCCGATGGCTCCACTGCCTACCTGACGGCGGGCGCCATGAGCGAGGAGCGTGAGGGCGGCACGGCGGGGGGAGCGCTGGCGCCGGACGGCCAAGCGTTTCCGCAGAACCAGGATACGGACCGCTTCGACGCCGGTCTGGTCTACGAGCGGCCGGTCGGCGACTGGGCCTTCGCGCAGGTACGCGCCTCGGCCGTCAGCCAGTCCCATGATCACCGCTTCGGCAACCTGCTCGAGACGGACCGGCACCGGACTCTCCTGACCGAGGCCTCCCTCTCCGGCGAGACGATGGGAACCACATGGGTCGGTGGGCTGGCCTATCAAGCGGACGATTACGATTCCGACACTTTCCCGGTGTTCGACTACACCTACGAGGCGCCGGCGGTGTTCGCCCAGGTGGATCACGACCTCGGCCCGGATGTGGTCATCGCGGCCAGCGCACGCTGGGACGATCACAGCGAATACGGCGGCCAGTTCAGCCCTCGCCTGTCACTCCTCTATCGCCCCGGACCCTGGACCATTCGCGCCTCCTGGGGCCGGGGCTTCTTTGCGCCCACGCCGTTCGTCGAGGAGACCGAGGCCGCGGGACTGTCGCGGCTCGAGCCGCTCAGCGGGCTGCGCGCCGAGACTGCCCGCACGGCGTCGCTGGACTTCGGCTATGCCGAAGGCGACTGGGAGACCGGTGTCACGCTGTTCGGATCCGAGATCGACGATGCCGTGCGCCTCGAGACCGTAGGGCCCGACCGGGTGCAGCTGACCAACGTGGACGGCGTCACCCGCACCCGCGGACTGGAAGGACTGCTGCGCTGGCGCCGGGGCCCGTACGTGCTGACAGCCAGCTACCTCTACGTCGACGCCCGCGAACCGGACGAGAGCGGCACCGGCCGGCGTGCGGTGCCGCTGACGCCCGGACACTCGGCCGGCCTGGTTGCCATGTGGGAAGACCACGACCGCGGCCGCATCGGCCTGGAGGTCTATTACACGGGCACCCAGCCCTTGGAAGACAACGTCTATCGCGCGCAGGGCAAGCCGTACTTCGAGGTCGGCCTGCTCGGGGAGATCGTGCTCGGCCGCTACCGGCTGTTCCTGAACCTGGAGAACCTGCTCGACGTGCGCCAGACGCGGGAAGATCCCCTGCTGCGGCCGAACCGTGCGCCGGACGGCCGCTGGACGGTGGACGCCTGGGCTCCGCTGGAGGGCTTCGTCGCCAACGCCGGCGTCCGCATCCGCTTCGGCGAGTAGCCCCACGAGGCGCGTCGCCGCGCGAGCGCCCCTGCCGCTGCGCTCAATCCTCCAGCGCTTTTGCCCGCCGCACGATCTCGCGCACGGCGCTGCCGACCAACGGGCCGTAGAACGGCAGGTGCCCGTACCAGTACAGCAGCCCCCAGATGCCGGCGGGATGCCAGTAGGCGCAGGCTTGCACGATCCGTTTGCCGTCGCGTTCGCGGATGCTGAACTCCTGCAGCCCCGAACCCGGCGCGCGCATGAGCATCGACCAGGTGATCCGTTCGTTCGGCTCCATGCCCATGACACGCCAGCCGTCGACGACATCACCCGTGCGCACGCTGTCCGGGTCCCGGCGGCCCGTGCGGAAGCTGGGCCCGCCGATCAGCCAGTCGAAGGCACGCCTCAGCCACCAGAGGAAGCGGTAGGAGAAGAAGTCGCCATCCCTGCCGAAAGTCTCCAGTACCCGGAAGACCGACTCCGGGCTCGCGGTCGTCTCTGCCTCGCGGCAATAACTCTTGGCGTAGAAGGAGTATTCCGGGTTCCAGTCCCGGGCGGCGATGGAGCCTTCCACCCAGCGGGCGGGCACGTCGCGGTTCTTCTCCGCCTCCAGCGTGGCGGCCACCGATTCGCGGAAAGTGAGCAGCCGCTGCGGGACGAGGCGGCGAATCTCCTCGTCGTCGCCGACGTAGTCGTGGGCCAGGCCCTCGACCAGGGACATCGCCGTGGTCGGAGGCACCGAGGTCACGAAGTAGAGCCAGTAGCTCGATAGCTTCGGCGTCAGCACCGGCACGGGGATGACGAGCGGGTTCTTGCCGACGAACCCGGCGTAGATGTCCATGATCTCCTGGTAGGTCAGGACGTCGGGCCCCGCCAGTTCGAACGTGCGGTCACCCTCCAGCGGCAGGTCTGCGGCGGCGACCGTATAGGTAAGAACGTTCTCCAGCGCGATGGGCGTCGAGCGCTTGCGTACCCACTTCGGCGTGATCATCAACGGCAGGTAGTTCACGAGGTCGCGGATGACCTCGAAGGCGGCCGAGCCCGGACCGACGATCATGGCCGCCTGCAGTTCGACGACCTGGATGGAGCCGTCCCGGAGCGCATCACCGACCACGGCGCGGCCTTCCATGTGCCGGGAGCGCTCCTCCTTCGGCATGATGCCGCCGAGATAGACGATGCGCCGCACGCCGGCGGCCTCGCACGCCTTGCGCGCGTTCTCGGCCGCGCGCTGCTCCACCGGCACGAAGTCGCCGCCGCTCCACATCATGTGCACGAGGTAGTAGACGACGTCCGCGCC
>CAYQZN010000243.1:0-4365 GCA_964421805.1 uncultured Woeseiaceae bacterium | reverse complement strand
CCCGGCCGAACGTCCATTCCTTGCCGAGATGCACGTCGGCTACCAGCAGCATGCGCCGCCGCGGCCAGTACACGGCCCGGTCGTGATGCAGCAGCAATTGCTCGCCGGCGCAGTCGATCGGCACAGCGCCGGCGCACGCTTCGGATGCCAGCGCGCTCATGCGCTTTTCCGCCGCCGCATGGCCGCCCGCTCGAGGCTGGCGGCCATGCGCTCGACCCGCTCGCGCCAGCTCTCGCTGGACATTATCTGGCTCTGCAGCCGCTCCGCCCAGAGCGGGAAGGCGAGCGGCGTCAACCGTTCCGGCCGCTCGATCACGATGCGCTTGTCCCCGATCGCCGCCAGCGTCTCGCGCATGCGCCGGGTCTCCAGCTGGCTCTCCAGCACCTCCCGGCGGGCCTGGTCCAGCAAGAGGTTGTCGCTGTCGTAGCGCTCCAGCACGTCGAAGATGAGGCCGCTGGAGGCCTGGATCTGGCGGGTCGACTTGCCGCGGCCGGGATAACCCTGGAACACCAGGCCGGCGATGCGGGCGATGTCGCGGAACCGGCGCTTCGCGATCTCGCTGGTGTTCATGCACGCGAGCAGATCGGCCTCCAGGTCGCCGGGCGCGAACAGCCCGGCGAGGCGCTCCTCGTCGATGGCCGGCTCCTCGCGGGACAGCAGCTCCAGGCCGTAGTCGTTGGCCGAGAGCGTGAAGGTGGCGGGCGTCTGCCGGGACAGCCGCCACGCCAGCAGGGTCGCGAGCCCCTCGTGCACCAGCCGGCCGGCGAACGGATAGCAGAACAGACTGACCCCCTCCCGGCTGCGGGTGACCTCCACCAGCAGCTCGTCGGGCACCGGCAGCCGCGACCAGCGCCGCTGCAGCTCCAGCAGGTCGGCCACCGCCGTCACCTCGGCGGGTTCGTCCGCGCCCGATCGGGCCGCCTCCAGCACCTCCAGCACGCTGTCGGCCAGCTCGGTGGACAGCGGCATGCGCCCGCCCTGCCAGCGGGGCACGGTGCGCCTGCCCTTCTTCGCCCGCCGCACGTAGGCGGTCATGTCGCGCACCCGGGCAAGTTCGACCAGGCGGCCGGCGAACAGGAAGCGGTCGCCCCGTTCCAGCCGGGAGACGAAGGACTCCTCGATGGTGCCGAGCGAGCCTCCCGTCAGCCAGCGGATGTTCATCGCGGTGTCGCTGGCGATGGTGCCGATGCCCATGCGGTGGCGCTGGCCGATGCCCCGGTCCGTCACCCGGTAGCGACCGTCCACGTCCTCCACGCGCCGGTACTGCGGATAACCCTGCAGCGCCTGGCCGCCGCGGGTGACGAAGTCCATCACCCAGCCCCACTCGGTATCCGTGATGCCGGCGAAGGCGTGGCTGCGGCCCACCTCGGCGCGCATCGCCGCCGCCTCGAAGCCGCCGCCGAGCGCGACGGTGACCAGGTGCTGCGCCAGGACGTCCAGCGAGCGGACCAGCGGCCGGCGTGCCTCGATGCGTCCCTGCTCCGCCGCCCGCCGGGCAGCCGCGATCTCCACCAGTTCGAAGGCGTGGGTGGGCACGCACAACACCTCCGATACCGCACCGGGCTGATGGCCGCTGCGCCCGGCCCGCTGCAGCAGCCGGGCGACGCCCTTGGGACTGCCCACCTGCATCACCTGGTCCACCGGACTGAAGTCCACTCCCAGGTCCAGCGACGACGTGCAGACGACGCAGCGCAGCTCGCCCGCCCTGAGGCCGTCCTCGATGCGCTGCCTGAGCTTGCGGTCGATGGAGCCGTGATGGAGCGCGATGCGCCCCACCCAGTCCGGCCGCGCGTCCACCAGCCCCTGGAACCAGAGCTCCGCCTGGGAGCGGGTGTTGGTGAACAGCAGCGTGGAACCCTTCGACTCGATGGCCTCGACCACCGCGGGCAGCAGCCGGATGCCGAGGTGGCCGGCCCAGGGGAAGCGCTCCAGCGTCTCGGGCAGCAGCGAGCGGATGCGCACGGTCTTCGGCGACTGACCGCGCACGAGACGCCCTGCCGCGCCCGGTCCGAGCAACACGTCGCGGGCTTCGGCCAGGTTCGCCAGCGTAGCGGAAAGGCCCCAGGTGCGCAGTCCCGGCGCGATGCTCCGCAGCCGGGCGAGGCAGAGCTCCAGCTGCACGCCCCTCTTCGTGCCGAGCAGCTCGTGCCACTCGTCCACCACCACGCAGTGGAGCCTCCGGAACCAGCTTGGGCCGTCCGCGTAGCTCAGGAGCACCGACAAACTCTCGGGCGTGGTGACGAGGGCCTCGGGCGGCCGCCTGCGCTGCCGCGCCCGTACGGACTGGGAGGTGTCGCCGCTGCGCACCTCCACCCGCCAGTCGCTGCCGAGGGCCGCCGCCGCCTGCGCCAGGTTCTCCCGGGTATCGACCGCCAGCGCCCGCAGCGGCGTGATCCAGAGCACCCGCGGTCCGCCGTCCGCGCCGCCAGCCGCCGCGGCCTCCGCCAGCGGGCCGAGCCAGGCCGCCAGCGACTTGCCGCTGCCGGTCGGCGAGTGGATCAGCCCGGACTCGCCGGCGAGATAGGCGTCCCGGGCCTCGCGCTGGAAGTCGAACAGGCGCCAGCCGCGTTCGTCGAACCACGCCCGCAGCCGCGCATCGAAATCGCCTGTCACACTCCCGGTCACATTCTCGCTCACGAGGCCACCAGCGCCCTCACGCTCTGGATATCGTCGGCGTCATCCACGCCCAGGTCCCGGCGCCAGCGGGCGATGCGGGGGAACCTGAGCGCCACGCCGGACTTGTGGCGGCGCGAAGCATTGATGCCCTCGAAGGCGATCTCGAACACCTGCTCCGGCCGCACGGAGCGCACCGGCCCGAAGCGCTCCACCGTGTTGCGCCGGATCCAGCGGTCCAGCTCCCGGATCTCCGCGTTGTCCAGCCCGGAGTAGGCCTTGGCAATGGGCACCAGGTCGCCGTCCCGCCAGACGGCGAAAGTATAGTCGGTGTACAGGTTGGCCCGCCGCCCGTGTCCGGGCTGTGCATAGATCATGACGGCATCGACCGTGTGCGGCTCCACCTTCCACTTCCACCACAGCCCGCGCTGGCGGCCGGTGCCGTAAGGCGAGTCCAGCGCCTTCAGCATCATCCCCTCCACCCGGCGCTCCCGGGACTCGCCGCGCAGCGCGGCGTAATCCGCCCAGTCGGCAGCTTCCACCACCGGCGAGAGCCGGAGCCGGTCCTCCGCGGCCGGCAGCATTTCCGCCAGCGCGGCGCGGCGCTCGGCCAGCGGCCGGTGGCGGACGTCCTCGCCGGCGTGTTCCAGCAGGTCGTAGGCCAGGAAGACGACGGGCACCTCCGCCAGCAGCTTCGCGCCGACGCGCTTGCGGCCGATGCGCCGCTGCAGCGCGGCGAAGTCCATGACGCCGGCGGCATCGTCCCAGGCCAGGATCTCGCCGTCCAGCACCGTGCCGTCGGGCAGTGCCTCCGCCGCGTCCCGCACCTCGGGGAAACGGTCGGTGATCAGGTCCTCGCCCCGGGACCAGAGGAAGCGGCGGCCGGCGCGGCGCACCAGCTGGGCGCGGATGCCGTCCCACTTCCACTCCACCTGCCAGTCCCCCGGCGCCCCCGGCAGATCCGCGGGACGGGTGTCGTCCAGCGGCGCGGCCAGACAGAAAGGATAGGGCCGGGAGACGTCCGCCTCGCCGTCGTCCGGCGACATCAGCCGCTGGAAGAATCCGGCATCCGGCTCCCATTGCCCCATCAGCCGATGCAGGATCACCGGCCGCGGCAGGCCGGCGGCCTCGGCCAGCGCCCGCGCCGCGAGCGTGCGCGAGACCCCCACCCGCAGCGCGCCGGTCAGGAGCTTGTTCAGGAGATAGCACTGCTCGTAGTCCAGGGTGGCCCACCAGCGTTTCACGCGCTCGCCCTGGGCCTCCGCCTCCAGGCCGCGCAGGGGCAGGATCTCCGTCTCCAGCCAGTCCGCCAGCGAGCGCTCGTCGGCGGGTGCGGCGCGACCGGCGTCGGTCAGCAGCGCGATGGTCTCCGCCAGGTCGCCCACCGAGCCATAAGTCTCGTCCACCAGCCAGTCCGGCAGGTCCACGCTTTCATATAGCCATTGGCGCAGGCGGGCCGGTCCCACGAGCCGCTTCATCCGGCGGCCGGAGAGGAAGTACACCGCCCAGGCCGCGTCCGCCGGCGGCGCGCTGGAGAAATAGCGGACCATGGCCGCGACCTTCAGGTTGGTGGAAGTGGTCTGGTCCAGCTCCTGGTAGAGGCGGCTGAAGTCACGCATGCCGGTGCCGACCCTTACTGGTCATCGCCGCTGCCCTCGTACAGCGTCTCCAGCGCGGCCGCGTCCACGCCGCGCTCGCGCAGCAGGCGCACCAGCGCATCCGTGTGGCCGTGGGTGGCCAGCACCCGGGAGG
>CAYQZN010000242.1:0-4366 GCA_964421805.1 uncultured Woeseiaceae bacterium | reverse complement strand
AAGCCTCGGCCCGCAGCCTGGCCTGCATGCTGTCGGGAAGCTGCACGGTCACGCCACCCTCGGTTCGCCTTTCGCTCATGAATCTCTCCCGCTTCTTGCGTCTTTCCAGTCAAGGATCATCTTCAGGCAGGCGGGATCGCCGAACGCCGTGCGATAGGCATCGGCGGCCTCGCCGGCCGGATGTCGATGGGTGATGAGGCCGGCCAGTGACAGCCCGCCGGCGGCGACGAGATCGCGTACGGCGGCCATGTCGTGCGGACGCCATTCGGCCGCGATGCGCAGCCTGGCCTCGCGCATGAAGGCCGGCGGGAACGAGAACGACACCGGCTCGTGGTAGAAGCCGGCGAGGACGATCTCGCCGCCGGGCGCGAGCCGGGCGATCAGTTCGTCGAGCAGCGCGGCGTCGCCGCTAACGTCACAGATGACCGCATAGTCGCGGCGCTCGTCTTCGGCCGGGTCGAGTACCCGGTAACCGAGCGCGCCGGCGGCCCGGGCCGGGTCCTTCTCCCACACTGTCACGGGGCGGTCGCCGAGCATCACCGCCAGGCGCGCGAGCAACCGCCCGAGCACGCCGTGGCCGATGATCAGTTCAGGGACCCGATCGGGGATCGATGTCGCCGGGTCGGCGCCGGCAATGGCGTGGTAGGCCGTGGCGGCCAGCGCCAGCAGCACCGCGTCTTCCTGCAGGTCTTCGTCCACCGGCATGACGCGCTCGCCGGCCACGACCACCCGGGAGGCGGCGCCCCCGAACAACCCGCGCACCTCGCCGAAACAGCGGGCGCCCGGCACGAACACGAACTCGCCGGCGCGGCGGCCGGAGTCGGGCCCGGCCTCGCGGACCACGCCCACGGACTCGTAACCGGGCACCAGCGGATAACCCATGCCCGGGAACGGCGGCATGCGGCCGGACCAGAGCAGACGCTCGGTGCCCGTGCTGATCCCGCTCCAGCGGATATCCACCACGACGTCGCCCGCTCCGGGCGAGGTCAGGTCCAGCCGGCTGAGCACCAGTTGCTCCGGCTTCTCCAGCACGACGGCAAGCGCATCCATAGTCACTAAGTCACACACACTCCGGCTGCCGGTAACGGACAGCCTTTAACGCCTTATGCGTCAGTCTAGCTTGACTGTCACTGTTGTCAAGTTTTATTGACGCTTTAGGTGTAACGGCACTCGACTGTTGCCGTGCTCACTCCGCTACGATGACCCGGGTCAGTAGCGGGACGTGGGTGGGAGCCGCCCGTATGCCGGTGAATCCCGCGTCGTCGAGCAGTGACCGGAGCTCCTCGAAGGTGCGCGGCCGGCCGCTGCGCATGGCGAACAGATAGAGGCCGAAATAGGCGCCGACCGGTTCGGCACCCCGGGTGCCGGCCATCGGTTCGGCGAGCAGCAGCAGCCCGCCGGGCTCGAGCGCCTCCCGTGCGCGGGCCAGGATTCGCGCGGCGGCGGCATCGTCGTGGTCGTGGATGACCCGCACGAGAGAGACCGCATCGGCCCCACCGGGGAGGGGATCGGTCAGGAAGTCTCCTCCGGTCACGGTGGCGCGCGCGCCGAGATCCGCCTCGTCGAGACGCTGCCGCGCGCGCTCGGCCACCGCCGGCAGATCGAACAGGGCAAGCTCCAGGTGGGGCCAGCGCTGCCCCGCGGCGATGAGGAAGGTGCCCTGGCCGCCGCCGACGTCCAGCAGGCGTCGGCAGTGTTTCAGCGATACCGCCGCGAGCACCTCGGCGGCGACGAAGGGCTGGGATGACGACATGAGTTCCGAGTAGTCGGCCACGCGCTCCGCCGCGGCAGCGGCCGGCTCGGCCGCGGCGGCGTAGGCCCAGTAGTCGCCCAGCGCGGTATCGGGCCGCCGGCCGCGCAGCAATGCCAGAGGGTCGGCCAGGTCCGCATAGAGGAGGCGATGATGGCGGACCATGGCGGCCACGCCCGGGTTGCCCCGCAACGCCGCGCCCAGGGGACCCAGCGCATAGCGCCCGTCAGATCGCCGGCTCAGCAGCCGCAGGGATACCGCGGCGTCGAAAAGGCGGGCCGCCGCGGCCTCCGGCAGATCACAGGCCCGCGCCAGCGCGTCGGCATCGCAGGGCCCCTCTGCCAGCCGCTCGAACAGATCGAGCTCGACGCACGCGAGCAGCACCTGGGAATAGACGAAGCCCGCGCAGAGGTCGAACAGTTCCCGCGCGCGGCGGCGGGCGATGGGACGCGTGAGGGGGAAAGCGGCCGCCCAGCGCTGGAACCGGGCGCTCGCGAGCAGCGCGTCCCGCCACCCCGCCAGCCTGTCCCTCAGAGCAGGCACAGGCTGCCGGGTCACGGCGTCACGCCACCAGGCGCGCCAGGTCTTTCGGCACCAGGCGGCGGGACTCGTGGTGGATCAGATCCTCCAGACCCTGCGCGCCGGGGCAGTCGGGTATGGCCGCGATAGCGGCATCCACCAGTTCTTCCATCCGGCCGAGGGCCCGGGCAATGCCGAGTTCGGTGGTCGCGCTGGGCCGGCCCAGTGCGGCATCGCGACCGACGGGCTTGCCGAGTTCCTCGCAATCGCCGGCGGCATCGCGGAGGTCGTCGGCCACCTGGTAGGCCTCGCCGAGCCGCTCGCCCAGCGCACGCCACACCGCCGGTTCCGCGCCCGAGGCGATGGCGCCCGTTTCGGTGGCGGCAACGAACAGGGCCGCGGTCTTCGCCCGATGGTAATCGGCCAGTACCACCCGGGGCTCGCACTCCCAGGCCTGGCCGGCCACGAGGCCGGCCGGTCCGCCGACCGCACGGCTGACGGTGAGGAGCAGCGGCGCCAGGCTGCGGTCCGCGCCGGCGGCGCCGTCGGCGATGACCTCGAAGGCGAGCACGATCAGCGCGTCGCCGGTGAGCAGCGCCAGCGGCTCTCCCATCGCCCGGTGCAGCGACGGCTTGCCGCGCCGGAACGCCGCGTCGTCGAAGCAGGGCATATCGTCATGCACGAGGGAGGCACAGTGCAGCAGCTCCAGCGCGGCCGCGGCGGCAACCGCCGTATGGCTCGCCTCGCTGCCGCAGGCCTCGGCGACCGCGAGACACAGCCTCGGGCGCACCCGCGCGCCGCCGGGGAAGACGGCATAATGCATGGCCTCGGCGAGCTTCGGCGGGCACTTCGGTTGCGCGCTCCCCTGCTCCAGCGCCGCAGTCAGCGCCGACTCGATCCGCGATATGCCTTCCATGCCCGCCTCCAGGTTGTCGCATTAGAGTGTCATGTTAGCTTGTCAAAGCTAGTGTCAGTTAGAATAGACACACGAACAGACGGAGTCAAACGGTTGTCCTCGCCCTTCCCGCCTTTCGACGCGCCGGTTCCCGCCGACGGTTATCGCTGGTGGTATGTGGACGCGATCAGCCCCGACGGCCGGCACGCGTTGACGCTGATCGCATTCGTCGGCAGCGTCTTCTCGCCCTGGTACGCGATGGCGCGCCGGCGGGCGCCGACCGACCCTCGGGGTCACTGCGCCCTGAATGCGGTGCTGTACCGGCCGCGTTCCAAACGGTGGGCGTTCACGGAGCGATCGGCGCAGCGGGTCGAGCGCAGCGCGGACGCGTTCCGCATCGGCCCCAGCCGGGTCCTGCGGGACGGCGACGATCTGCTGTTCGAGATCGATGAGGTTACCGTCCCGGTGCCGACGAGGCTGCGAGGCACCGTTCGCGTACGCCCGGAGATCCCCGGCGCAGGGCCCTGCGCCCTGGACACCGGCGGCCGCCACCACTGGCAGCCGCTGGCGCCGCGAGCCCGGGTGGAAGTGGACCTCTCGTCGCCCGCATCGCGCTGGAGCGGCAGCGGCTACCTGGACAGCAACTGGGGCGAGGACGCCCTGGAACGCGACTTCGTCGGCTGGAACTGGTCGCGCATGGACGCCGGCCAGGACACGGTGGTCCTCTACGACGCCGTCCGCCGGGACGCCAGCCGCCACTCGCTGGCACTGCGCTTCGACCGGCACGGCGCGATTGCCGATTTCGCGGCACCACCCGCGGCGATGCTGCCCGCCACCGGCTGGCGGGTGGCGCGAACCACGCGCAGCGAGCAACCCGGCGGCGCGCGAGTGCTGCGCACCCTGGAAGACACGCCCTTCTACGCCCGCTCGATCGTCGAGGCACGGCTGTTCGGCGAGACGCTCACGGGCATCCACGAGAGTCTGTCGCTGGATCGCTTCGCCTCGCCCTGGGTGCAGTGTCTGCTGCCGTTCCGGGCGCCGCGCCGCTGACACCGTGTGGGAGGGCCTTCAGGCCCGATTTCTTCCTGCCAGACAGAGGGAATCGGGGCTTAGGCCCCTCCCACAATCAGGGTCGGGCCTGAAGGCCCTCCTACCGGTTTTTCTGTTCGCGGCGCCGGCGTTCCCGGCGCAGGGACCACAAC
>CAYQZN010000241.1:0-4369 GCA_964421805.1 uncultured Woeseiaceae bacterium | reverse complement strand
TGGTGATGATCGACGACTGCCACGCCACCGGCTTCCTCGGCCGGGAGGGCCGCGGTACCCACGAGTACCGCGACGTGATGGGCCGGGTGGACATCATCACCAGCACGCTGGGCAAGGCGCTGGGCGGCGCCTCCGGCGGCTTCACCGCCGGGCGGCGCGAGATCGTCGCCTGGCTGCGGCAGCGCTCCCGCCCCTACCTCTTCTCGAATACCCTGGCGCCGGTGATCGCCGCTGCCTCCGTCGAGGTGGTGAATCTGCTCGAGTCCGACAGCGGCCTGCGCGAGAAGCTGGCGGCCAACGCGGAGTACTTCCGCAGCCGCATGGAAGCGCTCGGCTTCGACCTGCTGCCGGGCGAGCACCCCATCATCCCGGTGATGCTGGGCGACGCACGCCTGGCCGGGCAGATGGCCGACCGGCTGCTGGAGCACGGCATCTACGTGATCGGTTTCTCCTATCCGGTGGTGCCCCACGGCAAGGCGCGCATCCGCACGCAGATGTCCGCCGGACACGACCGGGAACACCTCGACCGGGCCATCGACGCCTTTGCGGCCGTGGGCCGCGAACTCGGCGTCATCAGCTAACAGCGGAGGCCTCATGAAAGCACTGGTGAAGAAGCTGGCCGAACCCGGCATCTGGCTCGAAGACATTCCGGAGCCCGAGGTCGGCCACAACGACGTCCTCATCGAGGTATCCAGGACCGCCATCTGCGGCACGGATATCCACATCTACCAGTGGGACGACTGGGCGAAGAAGACCATCCCGGTGCCCATGGCCGTGGGACACGAGTTCAGCGGCCGCATCGTAGAGATGGGCAGCGAGGTGCGCGGCCTGGAACCGGGCGACCGGGTCTCGGCCGAAGGCCACATCACCTGCGGCGTGTGCCGCAACTGCCGTGCCGGCCGGCGCCACCTGTGCATCAACACCGTGGGCGTGGGCGTCAACCGTCCCGGCGCCTTCGCCGAGTACATCTCCGTGCCCGCCTTCAACGTCTTCAAGCTGCCCGAGGCCATCACGGACGACATGGCGGCCATCCTCGACCCGCTGGGCAACGCCACCCACACCGCGCTCTCCTTCGACCTCGTGGGCGAGGACGTCGTCATTACCGGTGCGGGCCCGATCGGCATCATGGCGGTGGCCATCTGCCGCTATGCGGGCGCGCGCCACGTGGTGATCACCGACGTGAACGACTATCGCCTGGATCTGGCGCGGCAGATGGGCGCCTCCATGACGCTGAACGTCACGCGGGATTCGATCGACGACGCCATGCAGGCACTGGGCATGACCGAGGGCTTCGACGTCGGCATGGAGATGTCCGGGCAGCCTTCCGCGCTGCGCGAACTGCTTCGCGTCATGCACCACGGCGGCCGGGTCGCGCTGCTGGGCATTCCGCCCGAGGACACTGCCGTCGACTGGAACCAGATCATCTTCAAGGGCCTGATGGTGAAAGGCATCTACGGCCGCGAGATGTTCGAGACCTGGTACAAGATGTCGAGCATGCTGCAGAGCGGCCTCGACGTGGGTCCGATCATCACCCATCACTTCGCGCTCGCCGACTACGGCAAGGCCTTCGAGATCATGTCGTCCGGCCAGTCCGGCAAGGTGGTGCTCGACTGGCACGCCTGACGCCCCGTAGTCGCCGGCCGGCGGAGCCGGCGGGGCCGTTCCCAGCCTAGCGCAGCACGTCGCAGAAGCAGTCGGCGTAGGTGCCGCGGCGGTCGTTGAAGCGCGCGATGCCGCGCCAAGCGTCCTCGACGGCGGTCACCAGCGGCGCCAGCGGCGAGCTGCGGCCGGCGAAGCCGGTCGCGGCCACCGTCGGGCCGATGCGGGAGTTCAGCAGCTGCAGCAGGAACTCCTGCCCCGGCGTCAGCGGCCGCTCCACGTATTTCACGCCGTATTCGCCCGCCGCCAGGCCGGCCCGCTCCGCCGCCGACTCGACGGCATCGGCGAGGTCGCCGAAACGGTCGATCAGCCCGAACTCCAGCGCATCCTGCCCGGTCCAGACCCGGCCCTCGGCGATATCACCGACCGTGTCGCGATCGAGGCCGCGCTGCTCGGCGACGCCGTCGACGAAGTCCCGGTAGGTCGTATTCACCGTGATTTCGATCGTGCGCCGGACCGTCTCGCCCAGCGCCCGGTCGGGGCGCAGCGCGCCGGCCAGCGCCGTCGTACCCAGCCCATCCGTGTTGATGCCGACCTTCTCCAGCGTGCGCTGGAACGTGGGGAACATGCCTACGACGCCGATGGAGCCAGTGATGGTCGTGGGGTGTGCCAGAATCTCGTCGCCGGCGGACGAGATCCAGTAACCGGCCGAGGCAGCCACGCTGCTCATCGACACGATCACCGGCCGCTCCGTCGCCTTGAAGGCCTGGATCTCGTCGAATATGAGTTCGGAGGCGAATGTGCTGCCGCCGCCGCTGTCCACCCGAAGCACCAGCGCCTTGACCGAGTCGTCCTCTAAGGCGCGGCGGATCAGGTTGCTGGTGGACTCGCCGCCGATGTTGCCGGCCGGCGCATCGCCCTCCACGACGGGACCGGACGCGACCACCACGGCCACGTTGTTCGCGCCCGCCTCGTCGCCGCGCAGCAGGCGCTGGGCATCCAGGTAGGCATTCAGACCGATGGAGCGGTAGCTGTCGTCCGTTCCGCCGTTGGCGCCGGCGATGCCGATCATGTGTTCGCGGAACTCGGCCCGTGTGGTGACCCGGTCGGCCAGGCCCAGCCTGACGGCCATGTCCGAGAAACGACCATTGCTCGCCTCCAGTTCCTCGGGCAGGTTATCGATGCCGGCCTGCAACCGGGCGGCGTCGATGCCCCGGGCGGCGGACACGCCGCCGAGCCAGGCCTGCCACAGCTGGTCGAGCAGATCCCGGTTGGCCGTCTTCGCGGCCTCCGACATATCGTTGCGGGTAAAGGGCTCCGCAAAGGACTTGTAGGTGCCGGCGCTGAAGACGTTCCAGTCGATGCCGAGCTTGTCGATAGCGTCGCGGAAGTAGTTGCGGTAGATGCCGTAGCCCTGCAGGAAGACCACGCCCTGATCCTGCAGCCAGACCTCGTCGGCATGGGCGGCAATGTAGTAGCCCGCCTGCGTGTAGGCATTGCCCATGGCGATCACGGGCTTGCCCGACGCCTTGAACGTCTCGATGGCGTTCCCGACCGCCTGCAGCTTGGTCAGCCCGCCGCCGAGAAACGCGTCCAGCTCGAGCACCACAGCCGGGATGCGGTCGTCCTCCGCGGCCCACTCCAGGGCATCCTGTACGTCACGCAGGCGGGTCTGGCCGACGCCGTCGCCCATCGCCTCGGCAACGGCACGGTCCACCGGATTGCCCTCGAACTCCTCCACCAGGTAGCCCTCCGGCGCGATCACCAGCGCCGCCTTGCGCGGCACTTCGGCCACCGGCGGCGACAGGCCCGCGACCACCAGCGCGAACAGGAACAGCAGCACCAGCAGATGCAGGATCTTGCGGATGCCGTCCAGCCCGCGCCACAGGGCGCGCAGGACTCTCATCAGGGCTTTTCCCAGGGCCATGCTCTCACTCCTCGTCCGGCGCGCCTGCGCCGTTGTATCGAAACCGGTTAATGACGTCGGCGCCGCCGGCGGACCGCGCTCAGAGCCCCGGCAGCAGCCACAGGGACAGCGCCGGCACGTAGGTGATGATGATGACCGAGATCAGCAGAATCAACAGGAACGGCAGCGTGGCCAGATAGACGCGGACTATCGGCTCCTCGAAGCGGTAACTGGCGATGAAGAGATTGAGGCCCACCGGCGGCGTGAGATAGCCCAGCTGCATCGCGGCCAGGAAGATGATGCCGAGATGGATCGGGTGGATGTCGTACTGCGCGGCGACCGGCAGTATCAGCGGCACCACCAGCACCAGCGCCGAGAAGATATCCAGTATGGCGCCCAGGATCAGCAGGAACACCAGCAGGAGCAGCAGGAAGGTGAGCGGCCCGCTCACGAACTGCTCGACGACGGCGAGCAGCTTCTGCGGCACGCCGGCATCGATCATGATGTTGGTCGAGGCCAGGGAGACGCCGAGAATGACCAGGATGCCGCCCACCAGCAGCATGGACTCGCGCATGATCCGCGGCAGCTGGCGCAGCGGGATCTCGCGCAGCATGAAGACCTCGACGAATACCACGTAGAGCGCCGTCACCGCGGCCGCCTCGGAAACGCCGATGAGTCCCGAGTAGATGCCGCCCAGCACGACGATCGGCAGCGGTATCTCCCAGGCAGACTCGCGCACGGCACCCGCCACCTCCCGCCAGGAGAAGTCCGACAGGGGCTGGCGCTGGTGGCGGTTCACCCACAGGCTCCAGCCCGAGAGCATGATCAGCATCAGCAGGCCGGGCAGCACGCCGGCGCGGAACA
>CAYQZN010000240.1:0-4404 GCA_964421805.1 uncultured Woeseiaceae bacterium | reverse complement strand
GGCGTGGGCAAGACCGCCCTGGCCGAGGGCCTGGCGCGGATGGTGGTCGAGGAGAAGGTGCCGGAGGTGCTGCAGGACTGCACCATCTACGCCCTGGACATGGGCGCGCTGATCGCGGGCACCAAGTACCGGGGCGATTTCGAGAAGCGGCTGAAGGCCGTGCTGGCCGAGGTGCGCGAAGACCCGGGTGCCGTGCTGTTCATCGACGAGATTCACACCGTGATCGGCGCGGGCGCCGCTTCCGGCGGCGTCATGGACGCCTCGAACCTGATCAAGCCGGTGCTCGCCAACGGTCAGCTGCGCTGCATCGGCTCCACCACTTATCAGGAGTACCGCGGCATCTTCGAGAAAGACCATGCGCTGGCGCGGCGCTTCCAGAAGATCGAGGTGCCGGAGCCGACCGTGGAAGAGACCGTGGAGATCCTGAAAGGGCTGCGCAGCCGATTCGAGGAGCACCACGGCGTGCGCTACGCGACCGACGCGCTGGAGGCGGCGGCGGAACTCTCGTCGCGCCACATCAACGACCGTCACCTGCCGGACAAGGCCATCGACGTCATCGACGAGGCCGGCGCCAATCTGCGGCTGAAGCCGGCGGCGGAGCGGGGCGATACGGTGACCGCGGAGATGGTCCAGAACGTCGTCGCCCGCATGGCGCGCATCCCGCCGAAGAGCGTATCCGCATCGGACAAGGACGTTCTGAAGAATCTGGAGCGGGACCTGAAGCTGGTCATATTCGGCCAGGACACGGCCATCGAGGCGCTGGCGTCGTCCATCAAGATGGCTCGCTCGGGCCTTACCGAGGAGGAGAAGCCGGTCGGCAGTTTCCTGTTTGCCGGCCCTACCGGCGTGGGCAAGACCGAGGTCACCCGTCAGCTCGCCCTCTCGCTCGGCATCGAACTCGTGCGCTTCGACATGTCCGAGTACATGGAGCGGCATACCGTATCGCGCCTCATCGGCGCGCCGCCGGGATACGTCGGTTATGACCAGGGCGGACTGCTGACCGAAGCGGTGAGCAAGAACCCGCACTCGGTGGTGCTGCTCGATGAGATCGAGAAGGCCCATCCGGAGGTGTTCAACCTGCTGCTGCAGGTCATGGACCACGGCACGCTCACCGACAACAACGGGCGCAAGGCGGACTTCCGCAACGTGATCCTGGTCATGACCACCAATGCGGGCGCGGCGGAAGTGAGCCGCAGCTCCATCGGTTTCATGCAGCAGGATCACTCGAGCGATGCGCTGGCGATCATCAACAAGACGTTCACGCCCGAATTCCGCAACCGGCTGGACGCCATCATCCAGTTCTCCTCGCTGGATGCGACCTCCATCGCCCGGGTCGTCGACAAGCTGGTAGTGGAGCTCGAAGCGAAGCTCGTCGCCAACAACGTCACGCTGGAACTGGACGACGAGGCCCGTTCCTGGATCGCCGAGCGGGGCTACGACCCGACCATGGGCGCACGGCCGATGGCGCGGCTGATCCAGGAGAAGATCAAGCGCCCGCTGGCGGAGGAGCTGCTGTTCGGCCAGCTGGCCGAAGGGGGACACGTGCGCATCCGGGTGAGCGAAGACGGCGACCTGGAGCTGAAACCGGAACCGGTTCGCCGCGAGCTGGCCCACCTGCCGGAGGATTCCAGTTAGGAGCCACGGGTAGGAGGGCCTTCAGGCCCGATTCGGCGAAATGGATCGGGCCTGAAGGCCCTCCTACATTATCGGGTTACCGTCCGCGGTAGACGATGCGGCCCTTGGAGAGATCGTAGGGGGTCAGTTCCACCGTGACCTTGTCACCGGTGAGGATGCGGATGTAGTGCTTGCGCATCTTGCCCGAGATGTGCGCGGTCACCACATGACCGTTCTCGAGTTCCACGCGGAATGTGGTATTCGGGAGCGTCTCGACGACGACTCCTTCCATCTGAATGGCTTCTTCTTTCGCCACGTGTTCGGCACACCTCGGTTCTCTGGGAGGCCGGCATTGTGCAGAAACTAGACCCCGTTTGCAACGCGGCGCGGAGCGGCCAGTACCCGCCCGGGAAGCGGCTCCGCGGGCGCATCCCGGAGTTTCCGGCGTCCGGCGCAATGGCGCCGCAGGAGGTCGAGGAACTCGCTTCTCGGCAGCGTCTCCGCACCCATGCTGAGCAGGTGGGGTGAAACCACCTGGCAATCGATCAGGGCGAAGTGCCGCCGGGCCAGCTCGGCACCCAGTGCCACCATGGCGGTCTTCGATGCGTCCGTGCGCCGGCTGAACATGGACTCGCCGAAGAACACCCGGCCGATCGCCAGGCCGTACAGTCCGCCTGCGAGCTCGTCGCCCTGCCATACCTCCAGCGAATGGGCCCAGCCCCGGGTATGCAGCCGGGAGAACGCATCCTCCATTGCGGTGGTGATCCAGGTGCCGTACTGCCCCGGCCGCGGCGCGGCGCAGGCGGCCATCACACGGCCGAAGGCCCGGTTCCAGGTGACGGTGAAACCGGAGCGCCGCAGGCTGCGGCGCAGGCTCCGGGAGAGGTGTATGCCGCCCGGGCGGAGTACCGCACGGGGGTCCGGCGACCACCACAGCACCGGCTGGCCCTCCTCGTACCAGGGGAAGATACCCCGCTCGTAGGCGGCCAGCAGGCGCTCCACCGACAGGTCCCCGCCGGCGGCCAGCAGGCCGTCCGGATCGCGCAGCGCGAGTTCCGCGTCGGGGAACGCGTCCGGCGGGTCGTGCCGTGACAGCCAGTGGATGCGGTACATGGCGGCGGCGCCGGACGGGTCAGTCGGCCCGGACGTCGCTGCGGAACGGAGAATGTTCCGCCGCCGCCTCGATGTAGTCGTCCACGTGCTCGCGCTCCTCGTCCAGATAGCGTCCGACGGCGGCGGCGAACTGGGGATGTGCGAGCCAGTGGGCCGACCAGGTCGCCGTCGGCAGGAAGCCGCGGCGGATCTTGTGCTCGCCCTGGGTGCCGGGCTCGAACAGCACGATGCCCTCGGCGATGCAGTATTCGATCCCCTGGTAGTAGCAGGTCTCGAAGTGCAGGCTGTGGTAGTCGTCGTCACTGCCCCAGTAACGGCCGTACAGCGTATCGCTGCCGCGATAGAAGACGGCGGCCGCGACGATGGCGCCGTCGCATTCGGCGACGATCACCCGCAGGGCGGCCGGCAGCGTGCGGCGCAGTTCCAGGAAGAAAGCCAGGCTCAGATAGGGCACGTTGCCGCGGCGCATGAAGGTGTAACTCAGGAGCCGGAATACCTCGGCCCATTCCGCCTCGCTCAGTTCGTCGGCGGCCAGGTTGCGGAAACCGATGCCCGCTTCGGCCACGCGGCGCCGCTCCCGCCTCGCCTTCTTGCGCTTCGCGGAGCTGAAATCGGCCAGGAAATCGTCGAAGTCGGCATAGCCGCGATTGCGCCACTGGAACTGGCAGTCCTTGCGGGCGTGGAAGCCGGCTTCCTGCAGCGCCGGCAGTTCCTCCCGGGTGGGGAACAGGACGTGGGCGGACGACAGGTCCCGCTCGCGGGCATGGGCGATCACGGCGGTCGCCAGCGCGGCGCGACGCGAATCCGCCCCGTCTCCGCGGGCCAGCAGCCGGTCACCGCTGGCCGGCGTGAACGGGACCGCCGCGACCAGCTTCGGGTAGTAGGGGAGCCCGGCACGGCGGTAGGCGTCCGCCCAGGCCCAGTCGAAGATGAATTCGCCCCAGGAATGGGTCTTCTCGTACAGCGGCACCGCGCCGACGAGTTCTCCCGCTTCGTACAGCGCCGCGTGGCACGGCGTCCAGCCGGTTTCGGGCGAGGCGCAGCCATGGCGCTCGGCTGCCGCCAGGAACTCGTGGCGCAGGAAGGGATAGCGCGGGTCCACCAGTGCGTTCCACGCCGCAGGCGCAATCTCGTCGATGCCGGCATGGATACGGATGCCGGTGTCGTTGGCGCGTGCCAGCGGGCCGGCCACGGCTCAGGCCGCGGCCTCCCGGGACTGGTTCGTCTCCTGGGACTCGAGGTACTTGTCCGCATCCAGCGCGGCCATGCAGCCGGTGCCCGCCGAGGTGATGGCCTGGCGATAGACGTGGTCCGCCACGTCGCCGGCGGCGAAGACGCCCGGCACGCTGGTGGCGGTCGCGTTGCCGTCGATGCCGGACTTCACCACGATATAGCCGTTGCGGGTCTCGAGTTGCTCGCGGAACAGCTCCGTGTTCGGGTTGTGGCCGATGGCGATGAACAGGCCGTCGCAGTCGATTTCGCGGGTGGCGTGTTCGTGAGCTGCGTCCCGGATGCGCACGCCGGTGACGCCGCTGTCGTCGCCCAGCACCTCGTCGAGCACGTGATCCCAGACGATCTCCACCTTGCCTTCGTCGGCCCTGGCGAACAGCTTCTCCTGCAGGATTTTCTCGGCCCGCAGGCTGTCGCGCCGGTGCACCAGCGTGACTTTGGAGGCCA
>CAYQZN010000239.1:0-4437 GCA_964421805.1 uncultured Woeseiaceae bacterium | reverse complement strand
TGCCCCAGTGGAAGAAGGTGATCTTCATCGCCTCGCGGGCCGCTTCCACCGTGCCACCCGCGCCGGTGGGCGGATTGGCGAAGTGGGTGACCGGTTCGGCAACACCGAAGAACATCAGTCCGATGCCCATCCCGGCGCTGAACAGCATGGAGAACCAGGAGCCGTAACTGTAGTCCGGCTGCGAGTCGTCCGGGCCCAGCTTGATGCTGCCGTGGCCGCTGAAGGCGATGCCGAGACAGAAGACGACGAACGTGGCGACCGCCAGCATGTAGAACCAGCCGAAGGTGTCGGTGATCCAGCCCTGGATGGCGGAGAAGACCCTGTTCGCCGTCTCCGGCCAGAACGCGCTGAACAGCACGAATACGAGTATCAGGCCGGCCGCACCGATGAATACCGGCGGGTTCAGGCGGACACGGACCTTGTTCCGGTCGGAAGAGGTTTCGGAGGTCATCAGAGTAATGATGGTAACCCATAACGCCTCTCCATCTTCATTGACCAAACGCAGTGCGCCGCGCGGCCGTGCGGTTACGGTAGACTCGAGGGGCGGGTTGCCACGACGCTGCGCGCGCCATCAACTCTCGACAGCGCAGGATCAGCCATGAACGATCGACGCAGGAACATCTTCGTATTCGGTCTCGATGATTTTCATCGCGCCGATCTCGAATCGCTCCCACGGACGGGCGAATTCTGTTTTCATCAGTTGCTCACTTTCGAAGAGGCGACGCGGGCCGATCTGCACCCCACCGACGAGATGCTGCCGAAGGCGCAACGGATCCTGGAGGAATTCGACGGATCGGTCGACGCCGTCATCACCCACTGGGATTTTCCCAGCACGGTCATGACGCCGATACTCCGCAAGCGACTCGGCCAGCCGGGTCCGAGCGTGGAGGCCGCGCTGATGTGCGAGCACAAGTACTGGTCGCGGGTGGAGCAGAAGCGCGTGGCGCCGGACGTCGTGCCGCCGTTCGCGGCGGTGAATCCGTTCGCCGACGACCCGTTGTCCGATCTGGATCTCGACTTCCCTTTCTGGCTGAAGCCCGTCACCGCTCATTCATCCAGCCTGGGCTTCCTCATCGAGGACCGCAAGGACTTCGAAAAGGCGTTGCCGAAAATCCGGAAGAACATTCACCTGTTCGGCGAGCCGGTGAACCATCTCATGGGATTCGCTGACATACCGGAGGAAATCGAAGGCATCGACGGTTATCACTGCATCGCAGAGGCGATCATCTCGAAGGGCCGCCAGTGCACACTGGAAGGCTACCGTTACCAGGGTGAATTCGAGATCTACGGCGTCGTCGACACCATCCGCGACCGCCACGTTCAGAGCGTGCTGTCACGCTACCAGTATCCCTCCTCCGTCCCCCGCGACACGCAGGAGCGGATGAAGGAGATCGCCACCGCAATACTGGACGGCTTCGGTTATGACGACGCGCCGTTCAACGTGGAGTTCTACTGGGACCGGAACAGCGACGACCTGGCGCTGCTCGAGATCAACGGGCGCATCTCCCAGTCCCACTGCCCGCTGTTCGCGCTGGTGGACGGCGCCTCGCACCAGCAGGTCGTGATCGACCTGGCACTCGGCGAGCGGCCGCAGCCGCCCCACCGGGAGGGCGATCACAAGGTCGCCGCCAAATTCATGATGCGGGTCTTCGAAGACGGCATCGTCGCTCATGCCCCGGGGCCGGGCGACGAGAAGCTGCTGGAGGAACGCTTTCCCGAGGCACGCTTCGAATGCCACGTCAGCGACGGGCAGTCGCTGGAGGAGCTCCCCTTCCAGGACAGCTACAGCTACAACATCGCTGACGTCTACCTCGGCGGCGAGGACCAGCACCAGCTGCTGGAGAAGTACGACGAGACCAAGCAGCTGATACCGCTGGAGATACTGCGCCGCCCCGAGATCGTCTGACGGGCCGCCTTACTGGACCGTCTTCGTGGCAGGAGCGGAGTAGTCGCTCTCCACGCCCGACGTATTGTAGGACGTTGCCACGAACTCGTAGGTGCCCGGCACCAGGTTCTCGACCACGTAGGTGGTCACGCCCGGATTTTCGATCGACACCGAGTTCGGATAGCTGCCGGACGTCGTCCCCCAGTAGATGCGGTATCCGGCAAGGTCGGTCAACGCCGTCCCGTCCGTGTTCTCCGTCGGTGGCGACCAGCTCAGCGTGACCGAACCCATCGCAATGGCCTCGACCGTGATCGAGAACGCACCGAGGGAGGCGGAAGCCTGACCGTCGCTCACACTGATCACGATGTCGGCGTAGCTGCCGACGTCGCCGGCCTGCGGCGTGCCGGACAGGCGGCCGCTGCCGGTATCGAACGCGGCCCAGGACGGCTTGTTCGCGATCGAGAAGCTGAGACTGTCGCCATCCGGATCGCCGGCATCGGGCGTGAAACTGTACTGAGTGCCTTCCGTCACCGCCTTCGCCGGGTTGCCGCTGATCGTGGGCGCCGAATTGGTGACCACGGCCTGCACCGTGATGGCGAAGGCCGACAGCGACGACGAGTCCTGGCCGTCGCTCACGCTGATCACGATGTTCTCGTAGGTACCCGCGTCATCACTCGCGGGGGTGCCCGAGAGGCGGCCCGTAGCCGTATCGAAAGACGCCCAGGAAGGCGGGTTCGCGATATCGAAAACGAGCGCGTCGCCGTCGGCATCGCTCGCGCTCGGCGTGAACTCGTAGACCGCGCCCTCGTTCACCGACGTGGCCGGGCTGCCTGAGATCACGGGCGCACGATTGCTCGCAACCGCACGTACGTCGATCGCGAACGGCCCCAATGCGGCCTGCGCCTGGCCGTCCGTCACGGTAATGGTGATGTCGGCATAGACACCCGCGTCGCCCGCCGACGGTGTGCCGAACAGCCGACCGGTAGCGGTATCGAAACTGGCCCAGGCCGGCAGATTCACAATGTCGAAGGTCAGCGTATCGCCGTCCGCATCGTTCGCGCTCGGCGTGAAGCTGTAAGACGCGCCTTCGCTGACCGACGCGGGCGGGCTGCCGCCGATGGTCGGCGCGGTGTTGGTCACCAGCTGCCGCACCTGCACCGTGAACGGGCCCAGCGAGGCCGTGGCTTCGCCATCGCTGACCGTGATGGTGATGTCGGCATAAGTGCCGGCATCGCCGGCGCCGGGTGTTCCGAACAGCTCGCCGGTGCCGGCGTCGAAACTCGCCCATGCGGGACGGTTGGCGATCTCGAATATGAGGGCATCACCGTCCGGATCCGACACGGTCGGCGCGAAGCCGTAGCGCTCGCCCTCCGTAACCACGTTCGGCGGCTCACCACTGATCGTCGGCGGGCTGTTCGTCGACGGTGTGTCGCCGTCGTTCCGTGTGGTGCCGTTCACCGTGTCCAGGTCGTCCTGGCTGCCGTCGGCCACGGCGATGATGGCGTTATCGAGCAGTTCCACCGGCTCCCGGGGCACGATGCCCTCGACCTGCTTCGGCGAGATGCCGGGATCGAGGCCGGCGAGCGCCGCCTCGAGGTCGTCGAACTCCGGCGCCGGCATCACGGCCTTGGCCGCGGCAAGACCCACGCGGATCTGCTCCAGCGCCGCGTCGCTGACGGGCACCTCCGTGGTGGTGGCTCCCGCGGCGCTCGGCATCACCTGGCGGATGGAGTCGTCCATCGGGCCCATGGCGTCGACGCCGTTGACCTGCAGGCGGTTGGCGATCGCCTCCAGCAACGTCTGCGTCGCGGTGACCGTCACTACGGCGGCGATGCGCGCGTCCGCCTTCGCGCCGCCGGCGCCGTCGAGCTTGCCGTCCGTGAGATCGGAGGCAATCGCGGCGACGACGGCATCACCGTCCACCTGGCGGCCCACGGCGACGAGCGAATCCCGGGTCCGGCGTATCGTCTCGCCCAGCGTCTCGGATGCTTTCACCATCTCCGCGATGGTGGCTGCGTCCAGGGCCTGGGTCATGACCGGCTCGCCCGTCAGAGTGACCAGACCGCTGTTCAGCTTCGTCGTCACCCGGTTCAGCGCGATGGCGAGATTCTCCTTCGTCAGACCACCCGGCAGTTCGGCGGCGAGTTCCGCCGCGAGCGTGCTGAACGGATTGAGGTTCGACACGGTCTTCCTGCCCGGCTCGAGCGCCACACTCTTCAGCACGAAATCCGGCGCCAGGCCGGTCACCAGATCCGTGCCGCCCTCGGCGTCGATGGACAGCGGATAGTGCTTGCCTTTCGTGCGTACGGTGATGTTGTAGCCGGCGCTGGCATCGCTGTTCATGCTGCCGAGATCGGTACCGTCGGCGGCGACGATACGCACCGTCGCGCCGACGATGGGCCCGTCACCTACGCTGCCGGACAGTTCGTGATCCCGCAGGATCTCGCCGGTGGCACCGCCGGGATCGTTCGCAATGGGCTGCTCCGCCACTTCCTCTTCCATGAGACAGCCGCTCAGCGCGAGCGACATCACGGGAAGAATCAGCAGCCTGT
>CAYQZN010000238.1:0-4462 GCA_964421805.1 uncultured Woeseiaceae bacterium | reverse complement strand
GCACTGTTCGGCGAGAAGCTGATCCTGAACGAGTTCGTCGCCTTCCTGCACTACCGGGAGCTGGTGGAGGGCCTCAGTCCCCGGGCCCAGGCCGTGATCACCTTCTCGCTGTGCGGCTTTGCCAACCTCTCGTCCATCGCCATCCTGCTGGGCGGCCTCGGCAGCCTGGTGCCGGAGAAGCGGGATCTGATCGCCCGCTTCGGCCTCAGGGCCGTGGCAGCGGGCTCGCTGTCGAACCTGATGAGCGCGGCGCTCGCGAGCGTGCTAATCGGTCTGTAGCAGGAAGGAATACGGCAGCAGGTCGTCGATGCCGTAGCTGACGGTGGCGCCGGCGCCGTCCAGCAGGACGATGCGGGTGTCGGCATCGGCGAACTCCCGGATCTTCTGACGGCAGCCGCCGCAGGGCGTACAGGCGCCTGGCGTGTCGTGGCCGCCGGCCACCGCAATGGCCCGGATGCGGCGTCCGCCCGCGGCGACCATGGCAGCGATGGCGCCGGCCTCGGCGCACAGGCCCTCCGGATACGCCGCGTTCTCCACGTTGCAGCCGGCGTGCACCCGCCCGGCCTCGTCCATCACGGCCGCGCCCACACGATAGCCGGAATATGGCGCATGGGCGTGCTCGCGCACGGTCAGCGCGCCGTCCATCAGTTCGGACCATTCCGTCATCGGCGGGCCTCCGCTGTCAGCGCACCCGACTAGCGCGCCGAGGCCCACGAGCCGTACATGGGGTTCGGCAGGACGAACCAGCCCAGGCCCCAGTACTCGCCGTGTTCGCGCACCATGCGCAGGCGCTCGGCGGCCGTGGCCGGGCGTTCGCACGGCGCGATCACCCGGGAGCGGACGCAGTCGAGGAAGTCGCCGAGATCGTCACCGAACAGCATGATGACCCGGTGATCCCGGGCCACGTAATCCCGGCGCACCTTCTTCTCGTCGGTCCATTCCGGCCGCTCGTTGCTCAGCATGAGGTGTTCCGCGTCGAACTGCAGGCCGACCCGCCGCAGGTTATCGAGCGTATCGTCCTCCTGCGGACAACGGTCGTCGGAGCCCGGCCGCCGCATGCAGTCCCGGTTGGTGACGAGAAAGACCGCGACGCCGGCCTGCCTCGCCTGCTCGAGGAATGCCACCACCCCCGGCACGGCGTCCGCCCGGGCCCGCGCCACCCACTGGTCCCAGTCCGTCCGGTTGAAGGGCTTGTCGCCCAGGAGGATCTGGAACGGGGAGTTGTCCAGCACGGTCTCGTCCACGTCCAGGATGATGGCGGGCGGCAGCGACGCATCCGCCGGATGCGACGGCAGCGCAGACCAGTCATCGTCGGCGATCAGCGCGTCGAGCGTGGCGCCCGCCGTCCGGTACACCTGGCGGCTCAGCGCGCGGTACTCCGCGCTCTCGGTCACCCAGCGCACCGCGAGTTCGGGCCGCTCGATCTCCGCGGCCGGCTCGCTTTTCTCCTCCACTTCCACGGAGACGCAGCCGGTCGTGATGCCGAACGCGACGGCGAGGAGTACGACGTGCGGGCGTCGCAGGGAAAAGCGTGTAGAGCGGCTCGTGGGGATCATATCGGCAGTGTCCTCGGCTTTGCGTGAGGCACGATTATGCCTCGGTCGCTCGCGGACCGACACCGGCGCCCGCCGCAGCCGACGGCTCAGCTAGAGCGCCGGCAGAGGGACACCGCTGCGGCGATGGCATCCCGCCGATGCTCGAATCGCTGCGACTCGGGTACCCGTTCCAGCGCGCGCAGGCCGTCCAGCGTCCGCATCGCCTCTCCCGTGAGACCGCTCACCAGCACGGATTGGCCGCCGGAACGCGACAGCTCGATCATCTCCTCGATGGCCAGGGCGGCACTGGTATCGATATAGCCAGCCTGGGAGAAGTCGTAGACGGCAACCCGGGGATTACCGGACACGAGACCCGCGCGCCGACTCAGTTCGCGAGCCGATGCGTAGGAGAACGTGCCCGTCAGGATGGTCACCAGAACGTCCCCGTCGGCCTCCCGCAGCAGGCTCCTCTCGCTATCGCTCAGGTGGTCGAGCTCGTCCGCATCGGCCGAGCGCCTCAGACCCTTGATCTGCTCCGCCGCCAGCCGCCTGGAGGTCACGAAGCTCGCGATGATGATGCCGACGGCGACAGCCGTGATCAGGTCCACGAACACCGTCAGTATGAAAGTAATCAGCATCACCAGGAACTTGTCGCGCGGCGCCCTGCGGAGCCGGCGTAGATAGCCCCAGTCGATGATGTCCCACCCCACTTTCATCAGGATGGCGGCGAGCACGGCATGTGGCACCTTCGCGACGAGAGGACCGAGCCCGAGCGCGAATGCGAGTAGTACGACGCCGTGCAGCATCCCGGAGATCGGCGTGCGTCCGCCCGCACGCAGGTTGACGACCGTGCGCATCGTGGCACCGGCGCCGGGGAGCCCGCCGATCAGTCCCGCGGCCAGGTTGCCGATGCCCTGGCCGACCAACTCCTTGTCCGGGTCGTGCCGGGTCCGGCCGATGGAATCGGCCACGAGGGCGGTCAGCAGCGTATCGATGGAACCGAGCAGCGCGAGGACGAATGCAGCCTGGACGACCTCGGGGAGGGCATCCCCGGACACGGTCGGCAGCACCAGCGACGGCAGGCCCGACGGAATCTCACCGATGCGCGGGATGCCGGAAGCGAAGATAACGGCCGCAAGCGTGCCGAGGACCAGCACTCCCAGAGGAGCCGGCAGCATGGCCCCCAGACGCGCCGGCCAGAGCACCAGGAGGGACAGCGAGGCCACGGCGATGATCAGCGCGGCGATGTCGGCGGACGACAGGCCCATGCCGGCGAGAGACCGCAAGGTCCCGGCAACGCCCTCCGTCGAAGCGGGCATGCCGATAAACGGCGGAATCTGGATGATCAGGATGATGACGCCGATACCGGTCATGAACCCGGAAATGACGGAGTACGGCGTATGCTCGACGTAACGGCCTACGCGAAGCATGCCGAACAACATCTGGATGATCCCGCCCAGCATGACGATCGTGAAAGCCTCGGCGAGATTCTGGGAATGACTGGCCACCACCGCCGCCATCACCACGGTCATCGGCCCTGTCGGGCCGGAAATCTGGGCCCCGACGCCTCCGAACAGGGCCGCGAAGAAGCCCGTGGCGATCGCCCCGTAGAGCCCGGCCATCGGCCCCGCGCCCGACGCGACGCCGAAGGCAAGTGCGAGCGGAAGGGCGACGACGGCCGCCGTCAGCCCGCCGAAGAGGTCGTTGCGCAGTTGTCCGGGCTGAGCGAGAGCCGATCGAATCGATCCCGCGGAGGGCAGGAAGAGCTTCAGCAGTGAATTGCGATCCGGGCCGGTCGCCGGTGGGCGATTGCTCTCGACCCGGCCTCCGTCACGATCGTCCCTCAAGTCGAACTATCCGGCAAATTACAGAGAGATGGCTACCGGGGCAGCCGTGTGTCCGTTAGAGTGCCCGGGTCACGATATACCTTCGCGAGGCAGATCGCCATGAACATCGACAACATCCCCATCGGCGTCGATCCGCCGCACGAAGTGAACGTCATCATCGAGGTTCCGCGGGGCAGCGATCCCATCAAGTACGAGATGGAGAAGGCGAGCTCCGCCCTGTTCGTAGACCGCTTCCTCTACACGGCCATGCACTACCCGTGCAATTACGGCTTCATCCCGCACACCCTGTCCGACGACGGCGACCCGGTGGACGTCATGTGCGTGGGCAACCGGCCGCTCATCCCCGGCTGCGTCCTCGGCGCGCGTCCGGTGGGCGTGCTGATGATGGAGGACGAATCCGGCATGGACGAGAAGATCCTCGCCGTGCCCTCGCGACGGCTGACCCGCTTCTACGACGAAGTGGACGAATACACCGACCTGCCGGGCATCCTGGTCGAGCGCATCAGCCACTTCTTCGAGGAGTACAAGGCGCTGGAGAAAGACAAGTGGGTGAAGGTCGTCGGCTGGGAGAACGCCGAGGCGGCGCGCCGCACCGTCATGGAAGCCATCGAAGCCGCCAAAAAGAACCCCGCCCCACCCCCAACGTAGGAGGGCCTTCAGGCCCGATTTCTGCCTACCTGATTCCCTTCTCTCGTGGCCGCCCTGCAGGGGTATCCCTCTTGCTCCCGACAAAAGGTCGCGGCGAGGGATACCCCCGCATGACGGCCACGCCTGTGGCGGCGTGAAGGAGATGCCAGTCAGTAACCTCCACTGACCGGTGCCAGACCTCTCGGCTGCGGGCCCGTCGGCGGGTGGACCAGGGTGGCGGGGTCGTCCGGGCCGACTGGAGCCATGACGGCGGGAAGGAGGCCCGGCCGAAGCGAAGGAGGGCAGGACGTCCGACTGAGCGTCCCCGCGACCCTGGTCCACCCGATGACGGGCCAATGCCAATAGAAAGCCGAAGCGGGCCTGAAGGCCCTCCTACGCGGGGTCAGCGCTTCGCGATGTCGATCACCAGCGGCAGGTGGTCGCTCACGCCCT
>CAYQZN010000237.1:0-4477 GCA_964421805.1 uncultured Woeseiaceae bacterium | reverse complement strand
CAGGTCGTTGTCCACCGTCTTCGGCACGCCGATGCAGGTGATCGGGAAGCCCATCTTGTGGCCGATCTGTGACACCTTGTGAGCCGTGTCCATCGAGTCGTTGCCGCCGTTATAGAAGAAGTAGCCGATGTCGTGGGCCTCGAATACCTCGATCAGGCGCTCGTACTCGCGCCGGTTGTCCTCCAGTCCCTTCAGCTTGTAGCGGGCGGTGCCGAAGGCGCCGCCGGGGGTGTGTTTGAGCTGGGCGATGGCCTTGGCCGATTCGCGATTGGTGTCGATCAGGTCCTCGGTCAGGGCGCCGATGATCCCGTTGCGGCCGGCGTACACTTTGCCGATGCGGCCCTTGTGCTGGCGGGCCGTTTCGATGACGCCGCAGGCGCTCGCGTTGATGACGGCGGTGACGCCACCGGACTGGGCATAGAATGCGTTCTTGCCTGCCTTCTTTGCTGACATGGGATCCCTCGCTCGGCTCAATGGACGACTGGCTCGGCAGCATAGCCAATTTCCGGCCTGCCTTCATGCAGCGGGTTGAATTGACCTCGTCACGGGGAGCGGCTACGGTTGCGCGCCTCACAGGCGTATCGTCCGCGTATTGATGGCAAGTGGCCGGTATGCGGCAGGGAGTTCAATCATGCGCATCGTTTTGCTCGGCGCCCCCGGCTCCGGGAAGGGGACCCAGGCCCAGCGGCTGATGGCCGAGAAGGGCATCCCGCAGATATCCACCGGCGACCTGCTGCGCGCGGCCGTCGCCTCGGGCAGCGAGCTGGGCCGCAAGGCGAAGGCGGCCATGGACGCCGGCGAACTGGTCTCCGACGATCTCGTGCTCGGCATGATCCGGGAGCGGCTGAATGAGGACGACGTAGCCGACGGCTTCATCCTGGACGGCTTCCCGCGCAACGGGTCCCAGGCCGAGTCCCTCGACGAACTGCTGGCCGAGCTGGGCCAGCCCCTGGACGCCGCGGTGCTCATGGACGTGGATTTCGACATCCTCATGAAACGGCTGACGGGCCGGCGCACCTGCTCGGCCACCGGCAAGGTGCTCAATATCTATTTCTCGCCGCAGGAACAGCTCGACGCCTGCGTGGAGGCCGGCGGCGAACTCCTGCAGCGCGACGACGACAACGAGGAGACCATCGCCAACCGGCTGCAGGTCTACCGGGAGCAGACGGCGCCGCTGGTGGATTACTACCGGGACCGGGGCCTGCTGAAGACCGTGGATGCCGAGGGCACCATCGAGACCGTCTACGAGCGGCTCGTCTCCGCGGTCGAGGACTGAGCCCGCCTCTCGAGGAGCGTCTCCAGGGCTTCGCCGACCAGGTCCCTGCGCCAGCCGGACAGTGCCCGTAGCCCGTCGCCGCCGGCGGCCGCCCGGCGCAGGTCCTTCTGCGAGGCGATCAACTCGGGCTCGATGCCGAGTGCCTCCGCCTTGCCCCTCACGACCGCCGCCATCTCCGCCACCAGCGCCTTCTCCGCCGCCGACGGCGCGCCCCGCCGCACCACCGGCGACGGCCCGGCGCGGCCGACTACCCGCAACAGCTGGTCTCCGGCCCGCCGCGCGAGTCCCGCCGGGACGCCGTCGGTTTCCGCCACCGCCTCCCGGCTGGTCGGCCGGCCCTGGGCGAGCGCGATGAGAGCCGCGTCTTTCAGTATCCACTGGCGCGGGCGATCGGCCCGCAGGGCCTCTTCCTCCCGCCACACGGCGAGGGCGGCGGCCGCGGCCGCGCTGCGCTCGTCCATGCGGGCCAGACCTTTCAGTCGCTGCCACGCCATCTCGGGCGCGGGGTCGTAGAGCGCCGGTTGCAGCAACTCGTTGCTGTCGGCGACGGCCCAGTCCAGCCGGCCGAGTTCCGCCAGCCGGGCGCTGAGCGTGGCCCGCATCTCCTCCAGGTAGCGCACGTCGTCGGCGGCGTACTCCAGCTGTTCGGCGCTGAGCGGCCGCCGGGACCAGTCCGTGCGCGTGTGATGCTTGCCGAGGTCGATCCCCAGCAGTTCCCGGACCAGGGAGGCGTAACCGATCTGCGCCGGATAGCCGCACAGCGCGGCGGCCACCTGGGTGTCGAAGATGCGAGCCGGCAGACGGCCGGCCGTGCCGAGCAGTACCTCGAGGTCCTGGCGTGCGGCATGCAGGGTCAGCTCGGCGCGGTCGAAGCTCTGCCATAACGGCTCCAGGTCCAGACCGGCCAGCGGATCGATGCAGGCGATGCGCCCGCCCGCGGCGAGCTGCACCAGGCAAAGGCGGGCGTGATAGGTGCGCTCCCGCAGGAACTCCGTATCCACCGCGAGCGTCTCGCCCGCCTGGCAGGTTGCCAGAAACTGCAGCAGGGAATCCTGCGTATCGATGAAGAGGATGTCGCTCATGGGCGGGTCTTTGCCCTCCGGTAGTATCGTGAGACTATGCGCTGCATGGGAGGATACACTGCCGCAGCGTGCTGATACTGCTCCGAACACTGACGGGTATCGTGCTGTTGCGGCTGGGGCCGGATGCGCTGCCGCGCTCGCTCTTCCTCGCCGTCCTGCTGTTCGCGGCCATGCTGTTCGCGAGTTTCACCGGGCTGGCCCTGTCCGGCGGCTGGCAGCCATGGTCTCCCGTCTTCTTCGCGCTGAGCCTCGGCTTGTCGCTCGGCACCTACACCGTCGCCCTGCGGCTGCGCGGCCATGAGGGCCGCATCCCCCAGACCTTCGCCGCGCTGTTCGGCGCCTCGGCGCTGATCAGCCTCGCCGAGCTGCCGCTGCTGGCCACCGGTGCGCTGGACGCGGAGGGGCAGGGCGGCGTGATGGTGCTGCTGGCCCTCATCGCGTGGTCGATACTGGTGGACGGCCACATCATGGCCCGTGCGCTGGAGGTGCCGCTGATCGGCGGCACGCTGCTGGCACTCGCCGTATTCTCGGGTCAGCTCGTGCTGTACCAGCAGTTCCCGGCGGCCTGAGTCGCTTCCCGGCCCTCCGTCCGACCATGCATATCCACATCATCGGCATCTGCGGCACCTTCATGGGCGGTATCGCCGGCCTGGCGAAAGCGGCCGGCCACCGGGTCACCGGCTGCGACCGGGAGGTCTATCCGCCGATGAGCGAGGAGCTCGCGCGTCTCGGCATCGAGGTCACCGAGGGCTGGGACCCGGGCCAGCTCGAGCCCGCGCCGGACAGTGTGGTGATCGGCAACGTGATGAGCCGGGGCAACCCGCTGGTGGAGGCGGTGCTGGATCGGGGGCTGCCCTACACGTCGGGGCCGGCCTGGCTGGCCGAGCACGTGCTGCGGGGGCGGCGCGTGCTGGCCGTGGCCGGCACCCACGGCAAGACCACCACCTCCAGTCTGCTGGCGTGGATACTGGAGGCGAACGGTCTCGAGCCCGGATTCCTGATCGGCGGCGTCCCGCTCGACTTCGGCGCTTCCGCCCGTCTCGGCGGCTCCGATCTGTTCGTGGTGGAGGCCGACGAGTACGACACCGCCTTCTTCGACAAGCGCGCGAAATTCGTGCACTACCGGCCCCGGGTGGCGGTGCTGAACAACCTGGAATACGACCACGCCGATATTTACGCGGACATGGCGGCCATCCGCTGGCAGTTCCATCAGCTGATCCGCACCGTGCCGGGCGGCGGACGGCTGGTGGTGCGGGCGGGCGACGCGGAACTCGCCGAGACCCTGGCGATGGGCTGCTGGACGCCGGTGGAGACCTTCGCCGCGGGCGGCGCGGCGGACTGGCGGGTGGATTTCGGGTCCGACGGCGAGGGCATCAGCCTGGCCGGGCCGGGCGGGGAACGGCTGCAGGACGGCTGGCCGCTGGCCGGCGAACACAACCTTGAGAACACGGCCGCGGCGGTCGCCGCGGCGGCGGCGGTGGGTGTGGAGCCGGCGGCGGCGCTGGCCGCGGTGGCCCGATTCCGCGGCGTGCGGCGGCGCCTGGAACTGGCGGCCGAGGGCGGCGGCATCCGGGTGTACGACGACTTCGCCCATCACCCCACCGCCATCGCCAGGACGCTGGCGGGTCTGCGCCGGCGCGAGCCCGATGCCCGCATCGTCGTGGCTCTCGAGCCGCGTTCGAACACGATGCGCCTCGGGGTGCACCGGGAGACGCTGGCCGGCTCGCTCGCCGGCGCCGACCGGGTGTTCGTCTTCGCCCCGCAGGGTCTCGAGTGGGACCTGGGCGCGGCGCTCGCATCGCTGGGCGACCGTGCCACGCTCGCCGGGGATTACGGCGAGATGGCCGAGGGAGTGCTGCGCGAGGTGGCCGTCGGCGATATCCTCGTGCTGATGAGCAACGGCGGCTTCGGCGGATTGCGTGAGCGAGTGATTGCGGCGCTGACTGCGCGGGACTGAAGCCCGGCCGGCGCGGCCGGTGCATCTGCCGGTCGCCTGGCAGCGAATGGCAGGTGAGCATGAGTGAAACCGAGATTCCGCTGTTCCCCCTGCGCACGGTCCTCTACCCGGAGGGCCCGCTGCCGCTGCGCATCTTCGAGACCCGCTACCTGGACATGATCA
>CAYQZN010000236.1:0-4487 GCA_964421805.1 uncultured Woeseiaceae bacterium | reverse complement strand
CGCCGGCCAGCATCACCTCCAGCATGTTGTCCAGGCTGGAGGAGTCCGAGCCGGACAGCGAGACCAGGGGCATCAGGTCCGACACGTCGGGCAGCTTCTCGGAGGTGAAGTTCGCCGCGCGCGCACGTGCCCAGTTGCGGTTGCCGCGGATCGTGTTGATCTCGCCGTTGTGGGCGAGCAGGCGGAACGGCTGCGCCAGCCGCCACTGGGGCCAGGTGTTGGTGGAGAAGCGCTGGTGGAACACGGCCACCGACGTCTCCATGCGCGGGTCGCGCAGGTCCGGGTAGAACACCGGCAGCGCCGCCGGCATCACCATGCCCTTGTAGGAGAGGGTGTTGGCGCAGAGGCTCGCCACGTAGAAGCAGTCGTCCCCGTCGGCCAGTGCGTTCTCCGCGCGCCGGCGGGCGATGAACAGCTTGCGGTTGAACGCCGCCCGCGCCATGCCGGCGGGCGCGTTGACGAACACCTGAGCGATATGCGGCAGCGTGCGCAGCGCCTCGTCCCCGCAGACGGAGGTGTCCACCGGCACGTCACGCCAGCCGGCGGCCTCCAGACCCGCTCGCGCGAGCTCCTCCTCGAGCCGGCGCCGGCCGCGCTCGCGCAGATCGGCGTCGCGGTGCAGGAAGACCGTGCCGGCGGCATAACGCTGGGACAGTTCGATACCGGCGTCCGCGGCGACGCCCCGCAGGAAGCGGTCCGGCGTCTTCAGCAGCAGGCCGCAGCCGTCGCCGGTCTTGCCGTCCGCCGCCACCGCGCCCCGGTGGGTGAGGCGCTTCAGCGCCCCGACGGCGGTCTCCACGACCCAGGCGCTCGGCTCGTCGTCGAGATTGGCGATGAGGCCGAACCCGCAGCTGTCCCGCTCGAAGGCGGGATCGTAGAGCGATCCTTCGGTCGGCTTGGTCATGGCTACACCTGGCGCAAGGGCCCGGAGCCGGCACCGTAGGAGATGCGCTCCGGACCGGGTTTCTGGTGATGGGGACTCGGGTCCGCGCCGGGCCGTCCCGGCGCCTCGACCGGGTCACGCCCGCAATCGACAGACTCGACAGTCTCGACAATCTCGACAATCGCAGTCGATTAATTTACATCAGGCGGACGCGTGTCGGTCAATCGGCAATGCGGACGCCGGTTCGACCACGGGACACCACCACGGGCAGGCACGGGGAATCAGTGGCTTAGTGGTGAGTAGCCGTGCCCGGACAGCCAGATAGTATAGCGGTTCGCGGCCGACCTTGCTTTCCCGGCCGGTCAGCGGAGCCCGGGTACATCGGTTACGCGCGCAACCACCGGCGTGCGAGGGTGTCCGCGGATCACCACTGGCGCGCCAGGTCCACGCGGCCGGTCTCCCGGAACCGCAGCGGCCTGGCAAACGGGATGTCGAGACCGAGTTCGCCGGCCAGCTCGTAATCGATCTCCCGCCGTCCCTCGCGGAAGATCAGTGCCGAGAGCGTGCTGGCGCTGCCGAGGAGATCCGTATGGACCTCGATGCTGAACTGCCCGGCGCCGCGGGCCGGCAGGGTGAAGCCTTCGGTGGCCGAGCCGGACGCGAAGCGCTGGCCCGCGAGCTGCACGGCATAATCCACCGAGCGTACCGGCAGCGGGAAGCCGTTCGGGTTCTCGGCCGCGAACACCAGCACGAAGCTCTGGCCGGACCAGTCCGCTTCCAGCAGCCGGACGCTGTCCAGACGTACCGTCGGCGGCTCTGCGTCGAAACGGCTCGTGGCGCAGCCGCCGGCCGTCAGGCAGGCGGCGACCACGAGAACCCCTGCTGCCGGGCGCAGCCCCTGTCTCAACATGAACGGGCTCTCTTCATCCCTAAAGATCGTCCGGGCACGGCATCGCCGGCCCGCGGGAGGCGGAAGCCTCTCCTCAATTCATGGATTCTTCGGCCTTTTCCTTGGCCTTCTCGAGTTCGTCGCCGGCCTTGTCCATCATCTCGCCGGTCTTCTCCTTGGTCGTCTCGACGGCTTCGTCACCCGCGGCCTTGGCATCGTCGTAGGCCTCGCCCGCGGCTTCCTTCGCCTCCTCGCCGGCGGCCTTCGCGTCCTCGACCATCTGCTCGCCCTTCTCCCGGGCGGCGTCCATGGTCTCGTCGACGGCCCGTCCGGTGTCTTCGGCAGCCTCCTCCATCGCCGCCCCGGCGTCGTCCCGGGCTTCTTCGGCGTCGTCGGCACCCCCGCAGGCAGTCAGCGCGAGCGGCGCCGCGGCCATCAGCATCAGTAACGTTTTCCTGTTCATGGTCTCTCCCCTGTTTGCGGCGGGCGACAGTGCCCGCCGGCGCTCACTGTAGCAACATGACGGTCGCCGGGCGAGATTCTCCGCTTCAGCGCAGCGCCTGGTCCACCCGGGCCCAGCGGGCGGAGATGACCCGCCAGCCGTCGTCGCGCACCAGCTCCAGTTCGACCCGGCGCGCACCGCCATCCAGCGACAGGCGCCGCAGATCGGCGCCGGCGAAGCGGACGGTCATGCCGACGCTGGCGGCATCCGCGCCATGGACGTCTATCTGCTCGATGTCCGGCAGCACCACCACGCTGCCGCCGCGCAACAGCTGCAGGCGCAGCAGCCTGACGATGCCCGGGCGGTCGTTGCCGCGCATGTCCCGGTAATCCGGATGCAGCGCCTCCGCGACGGCGCTCACATCGCCGTCTCCGGCCGCCTCCGCGGCTTCCTCGATGACCGCCCGGATCTCGGCTTCCGGCGTGGCCGGCCCGCCGCCGCAGGCCGAGAGCGCCAGCAGGCAGCACAGCGCCGCGACCGCGAGGCGAGGCCGGCACGGCCCCGCTGCCGCCGGAATGCAGTATTCTCTGTTATGTAAAGCGTCCGGGATGAACACGATGATGGAACCGACCAGCGAGGACAACGAGCGCATCGACAGGATACTGGACCTGTGGTTCGAGGAGCGAGAACTCACGGCGCCCCAGATCGATGCCCGGCTCGACGTGTGGTTCGGCGAGGACCCGGAGCTGGACATCCGCCTGCGTCACGAATTCGCGGACGAGATACACGAAGCCTCGGAGATGAAGCTCATGCACTGGGCCGCCACGCCCCGCGGCCGGCTGGCGCTCGTCCTCGCCATCGACCAGTTCCGCCGCAACATCTATCGCAACACGGCCAGGGCGTTCTCTCACGACAAGCTCGCCCTGAAGCTCTGCGTCGAGGGCATCGTGCAACAGACCGACCGCGAGCTCACCGACATCGAGCGCGTGTTCCTGTACATGCCCATGCAGCATGCCGAAAGCCTGCGAGTGCAGAAGAAGTCGGTGATGGTCTTCTCGGCGCTGGCGAACAAGGTGTCACCAACCCTGCGCGAGACCTTCCGCACGTTCGCCGACTTCGCGGAGCTGCATCACGACATCATCGAGCGCTTCGGTCGCTTCCCGCACCGCAACGCCATCCTCGGCCGGGAGAACACGCCGGAGGAGCAGGAGTACCTGGAAGGCGACGCCCCCACCTTCGGCCAGAGCACCGGGTAGGAGGGCGTTCACGCCCGACCCGGCTTTCTCTTGGCGTTCGCCCGCCATCAGGTTGGGTGGACTACTTCGGACGCTCACCGTAGGAGGGGCTTCAGCCCCGATCTTCGCCGGAGGTGGCCGAGCGCTAATCGGGGCTGAAGCCCCTCCTACATACCCATCGAAGCCGTGCCGCATCCAGGATGAACCGCGCAACCCTTGCCCACCCGCTGACGGGCCCGTAGCCGAAAGGCCTGGCACCAGTCAGCAGCCGCCGCTGACTGGCAGCCCCGTCACGCTACCGCGAGGCGGCCGTCATGCGGGGGTATCCATCGCCGCGACCTTTTGTCGGGAGCAAGATGGATACCCCCGCAGGGCGGCCAGGAAAGAACGGAAATCAGGCGCGGCGCCAGGTCTCGCGGCGCGAGATGATGTTGTAGCGCCACACCAGCAGGATCGCCGCCAGCGTCAGCCCGACCACGAAACCGCCCCAGATCAGCTCCGGCTGCAGGGCGTAGCGCTTCGCCGCCAGCAGGGCCAGCGGGAAGGCGATGATCCAGTACGCCAGCGTGGTCAGGAACATCGGGATGCGGGTGTCCTGGTAGCCGCGCAGCGCGCCGGCGGCACCCACCTGGATGCCGTCGGAGACCTGGAAGACCGCGGCGACGAACAGCAGGGTAACGGCGATGGCGGAAACCTCCGGGTCGGAGGTGTAGATGTCCACGACGGATTCCCGGAACAGCAGCAGGCCGAGCGCCGAGACACCCATGCACAGGCCGCACAGCCAGATGCCGACCCAACCGCGGAAGCGCGCCGTCGCGAGCTCCCGCCGGCCCAGCGCCTGCCCCACGCGGACGGTGGTGGCCGAGTTCAGCGCCAGCGGGATCATGAACATGGTGGAGGCGAAATTGACCGCGATCTGGTGGGCGGCGGCCACGTTCGCCGACAGCGTGCCCATCAGCAGGGAGATGGCCGCGAACAGCCCGGCCTCGGCGACGATGGTCACGGCGATGGGCAGGCCCACCCGCAGCACCTGGCGCT
>CAYQZN010000235.1:0-4499 GCA_964421805.1 uncultured Woeseiaceae bacterium | reverse complement strand
TCGTGATCGTGCTGATCTTCGTCCTGGACAACGCCTACGGCCTCGGCAGCGAGAAACTGCCGGCGCCCCAGGCGCAGGCGCTGGCCAGCACGGTGGAGGGCATCCTCGGCGGCGACGTGCCCGTGCAGAAATATATCGCCGGCGCCGCACTGGGCGCCATCCTGTCGGCGCTGCAGGGCGGACTCGGCATCACCGTGGGTCTGGGCTTCTACCTGCCCTTCAACATCGTGCTGACCTACGCGCTGGGTACGCTGCTGCGACTGGCGTCGGACCGCAAGCTCGGTCAGCGCTGGAGCGAGGATACCGGTATCCCGATCGCGGCCGGGCTCATCGTCGGCGAGGCGCTGGTGGGCGTCGGCTTCGCCATTTACTACGTGGTGGCGGCGGCATGACGCGGCTGGGCTACCTGTTGATCGCGGCCGGATTCCTGTTCGGCGCCTATTTTGCGTCCACGGACGCCGACACCACCGAGTGGACCTGGTTCCTGCCGGCCGCGCTCGCCGGTGCCGGCGGCGTGGTCATGGTCAAGCGGGCGACCCGGGCCGGGGCTACGGCGGACCACGTGCTGGAAGGCAACCGCCGCGACCTGACCCAGAGCCTGGCCGGCATCTGCGCCAACCTGGAGCAACTGTATGGCGACCGGGATTCGATACCGTCCCATGGCATGCGCTTCGAGATCGACCGGCTGTTCCGGGACGACCTCATCCGTTTCGTCGACGCCCGCCACAGCCTCTCCCATCTCTACGGATTGCAGGTCTATGCGGATGTCATGAGCGAGTTCGCCGCAGGCGAGCGCTATCTCAACCGGGTGTGGTCGGCTTCCGCGGACAATTACGTCGACGAGGTGATGCTCTACCTCGGCAAGGCACGGGACCAGTTCCTGCGGGCGAAGAAGCTGCTGGACGGCATCGTCGAGAACGGCGGCCGCTGACCGGCGCCGTTCAGAAGATCGTTCAGCCGCCGTCCGCGGCTCCGGCATAGCGGAAATCCGAGTACGTCAGCAGGATGTCCCGCTCGATACTCTTCAGGCCGAATGCGGCGCTGCCTCGCACCCGGGTGGTGACCCGGGCCGGCATGTAGGCCCGGCGGTCCAGTCGTATCATCTCGATCCGGGTATTGAACCGCTCGATCTTCGCGATGACTTTGGCGCGGAACGGCTCGTCGCTGTAGAGACGGAAGGACTCGACGTAAGGGACCGACTTCAGGATGGTCATCTCGCCCCGCAGGTGCTTCGCCATGCCTTCCCGATCCGTCGCGCCCGCCGCCGGGCGGAAGCGCCATGTGACTCGCCGGTCGTCTTCCTCGAGCAGTTCCCAGCCGTCGTCCGCTGCCAGGCCGTCGAAATCGTTGTCGCCCGGTCGGCCCTCGTCGCGGGCCAGGCGTCGCTCGATCTCCTCGGCGTAGTCGCGGAGCTCGTCCTCCGCGGGCTCGCGGCCGTCCACCGACACCAACTGCCACTTCGGCTCGGCGGCCGGGTCGAATCGCTCTGTCCGGGTGCCCTCGTTATCTTCCCGGGTGCGCGTGAACGCCCAGTTCCCGGTGACGCGGGGCATATTGGCGAAAGCCTCGCGCGCGACCGCAGGCACTTCGGCCACGGCCGGGGCGATGTCGACGGCCAGAATGGCCAGAACGGCCAGAAAGGCCAGGACGGGCGCAATCGCCATGCGGACGCGGCCCAGAGTGGCGGTGGCGCTGCGGGTAACACTGCGCGGATGCGGTCGCATCTGTTCCTCCGGCGGGTTTCGGGTGACCCGCATGTGTTTGAATGTCGTGTCGAGGTATTGTTCGCCACAGGACCCCGGACCGATGCGGACCATTATGCGACATCAACACCCTGGCCATCGTCGCTATAGTCATCGCGATAGTCATCGCGATAGCGGTCACGATAGTCGTCGCGCGGGCCGCCAGCCGCGGTATCTGCCGTGAGCGTTGCCTGGCAGGATCCGGAAGCGGTCGCGGACGCGATCATCGCGCGGGTCGGCCGCGACATCGTGCTGGGACTGCCGGTCGGGCTGGGCAAGGCGGTCCACGTTGCCAACGCCCTGTACGAGCGGGCGGCATCGGATGCCTCGGTCCGGCTCACGATCTTCACGGCGTTGACGCTGGAGGTTCCGCGTGCGCGCGGCGATCTGGAGCAGCGCTTCCTGGGGCCGCTGGTCGAGCGGCTGTACGCGGGCTGGCCCTCGTTGCACTACGCGCAGGCGATCCGCGCCGGCACGCTGCCGCCGAATATCGAGGTGCGGGAATTCTACTTCCGGCCCGGCGCGTATCTGGGTACCCCGTCCGCACAGCAGTCCTACACCAGCATCAATTACAGCCAGGTGGTCACGGAACTGATGCGGCTGGGCGTGAACGTGGTCGGGCAGTTGGTCTCCGCGCGCGCGGAGAGTCCCGGCAGCTACAGTCTGAGCTGTAATCCGGAGATTTCGCTGGATCTCCTGCCTGCATTCCGCGAAGCGAAGGCGGCCGGCCGGCAGGTAGCAATGGTTGCGCAGGTCAACCGCCGGCTGCCTTACATGACCGGCGACGCGGAGGTGCCGGCGGACGTATTCGACTTCGTTCTCGACGCGCCGGAATGGGAATTTCCGCTGTTCGGGCTGCCGAACCGGGCGGTCGAGGCGGCCGATTACGCCACCGGAATGCACGTGGCGAGCCTCGTGCCCGACGGGGGTACCATCCAGCTCGGCATCGGCTCGCTGAGCGATGCGGTGGCCCATTGCCTGGCGCTGCGCAACGAGCAACCGGAGCTGTTCCGTGCCGTGCTGGAGAAGCTGCCTGGCGGCAGCGCATCGCCCCGGCGCTCCGAGCTGCCGCTCGAGACGGCACCGTTCCGCGAGGGGTTGTACGGTTCCAGCGAGCTGATGAGCGACGCCCTGTTCTCGCTGTTCGCGCGGGACATCCTGCGGCGGCCCGCCGACGCCCGGGACGAGACCGTCTTGCATGGCGGCTTCTTCATCGGTTCGGCGGCATTCTACGAGGCACTGCGGCGACTGCCGGAGGAACGCCGCCGCCTCATCAACATGACGAGCATCTCGCGGGTCAACACTCTCTACGGCGACGAGGAACGCAAGCGAAGCCAGCGCCGGGACGCCCGCTTCATCAACGAGACCATGATGGCCACCCTGCTGGGGAGCGCCGTATCCGACGGGCTGGAGAATGGTCGGGTCGTGAGCGGCGTAGGCGGGCAGTTCGACTTCGTCAGCATGGCCCAGGCGCTGCCGGACGGTCTGTCCGTACTCATGCTGCGCTCGCGGCGCCTGCACGATGGGAGGCCGCAGTCCAACATACGCTGGTCCTACTCTCATGCGACGGTGCCGCGACATTACCGGGACGTCTTCGTCAGCGAATACGGCCTTGCCGCGACCCGCGGCCGACCCGACCGGGAGGTGATCGCCGCGATGCTGGACATCGCGGATTCCGCGTTCCAGGACGAGTTGCTGGAAACCGCAAGGGCGAGCGGCAAGGTAGCGGCCGACCACGCCGTATCCGTGGATGCGCGGCGGAATACCCCGGAGGTGCTCGCATCGGTCTTCGGCGCTCCCGGCGTGGCACCGCATTTCCCGCCTTATCCCCACGGCACCGACCTGACGACCGTCGAGCAGGAACTCGCAGGGGCGCTCACCTGGCTCAAGGACGCCACCGCCCGGCTGCCCGATCGGCTGCGTGTGACGCTCGCCGCGATACGCCGCGGCGGCGGTGACGCCGACCGCCGATACGCGGATCATCTGGAACGGCTGGATCTGGGCTCGCCCGAAGGGCTCGGGCAACGGATAATGCAGCGACTGGTCGCCCTGGCACTGTACAGATCGAGGAAGGAGGGGCCATGAGTACGCCCGGCCGAGCGCCTTCGCATTCCGCCGTCGAGCAGAACGTCTACAAGATATTCCCGAACGACCTGAATGCGGAGCAGACGGTGTTCGGGGGCCTGGTAATGGCCCTGTGCGACCGCACGGCCCTCATCGTGGCGGAGCGCCACAGCGGCACCATCTGCGTCACCGCCGCGGTGGACAGCCTCAACTTCCTCTCTCCCGCGCGCACCGGCGAGACGCTGTTGGTGAAAGCCTCTGTCAATCGTGCCTGGAATACCTCGATGGAGATCGGCGTGCGGGTCGTGGCCGAGAACAGCCGCACCGGCGAGGACAGGCACGTGGTGTCCGCGTACCTGACTTTCGTCGGTCTCGACCAGGAGGGCAGGCCGACCACGGTACCGGACGTCCTGCCGGAAACCGACGACGAGAAACGCCGCTACCGTTCGGCGCAGGTGCGCCGCGACGCGAGGCTGCGTACACGGGACAGTCTGCGAACGATCTGACGGCCCGTCCCGCCGCCGACGATTTTTCCAACCGTGCTATTCTCCGCGCATCCGGTCTGCCGTCGCGGACCGGACGACAACCACAACAACAGAGAAAAAAGGGAGAGAAACATGCGCATCATCCGACTCTCGGCAATAGCCGTTCTGCTGGCGTTTTCGTCCTCGGCGATGGCCGAACTGGAGCCCT
>CAYQZN010000234.1:0-4523 GCA_964421805.1 uncultured Woeseiaceae bacterium | reverse complement strand
AGGAGGCGGGCGAGAAGGGCGGCCGCCCGGTGTACGCCGTGCGTGCGCTGACCCGCATCGAGGACTTCAACGAGCACTTCGATACCGAATTCAGCGACGACGACTACGACACCGTGGGCGGCCTGGTCATGCACGAACTCGGGCACCTGCCGCGTCGCTCGGAAGCCATCGAGTACGGGGGCTACCGTTTCACGGTGACCCGGGCCGACCGCCGGCGCATCGACCTGCTGGAGGTGTCGCCCCTCGCCGAGGCCGGGGGCGAGTAGCCCCGCCCCGGGCCCGTCCCGCACGTCGTCCGGCATGCGCGAGGCCCTGCAAGCGGCGTCCGGCTATCCCCGACTCCTGAGTCTGGCGGCGGGACTCACCCTGCCGCTGGCCTTCGCGCCGTTCGGCTGGTGGTGGTATGCGCCGCTGGTCGTCGCCGCCGGTGCAGCCTTGTGGCCCGGGCGGAGCCCGCGCCGGGCCGCCGCCGCCGGCTTCGCCTTCGGCGCGGGTGCATTCCTCTCCGGCACCTACTGGCTCTACATCTCCATCACGATTTTCGGCGGCGCACCGGCGGCGCTGTCCGTGTTCCTCATGCTGGGGCTGGTCCTGATCATGGCGGTGTACTACGCGGGCACCGCCTGGATCGTCGCGCGCTCGACCGCCCGTGACACCCGCCACGTGCTGTGGGTGCTGCCGGCGGCCTGGGTGATGATGGAATGGCTGCGGGGCTGGCTGCTGAGCGGCTTCCCCTGGCTGTCGCTGGGCTACAGCCAGACCGACGGTCCGCTGGCCGGTTTCGTGCCGGTCGGCGGCGTCTACGGCGCGAGCCTCGCCGTGGCCCTGCTGGCGGCGGCGCTGATCTTGCTCGTCCGCGAACCACGCTGGCGGGTGCCGCTCGCGGTGCTCGTCGTCGCCGTGCCTGCTCTCGGCGCCGGCCTGGCCCGCATCGAGTGGACCGCGGCCGACGGGGAGCCCCTGCGCGCGTCACTGGTACAGGGCGCGATCACCCAGGACCGCAAGTGGCTGCCGGAAGAGCGGGCGCCGACGCTGGCTCTGTACCGGCGCCTGACGCTGGCCGAGGCGGACGCGGACATCGTCGTCTGGCCGGAGGTGGCGGTACCCGCCGAGACGGGTCAGGTGGCAGGTTACCTGGCCGGGATCGACCGGATCATGGAGGCCCGCGATGCCTCGCTGCTGCTCGGCATCATGGACTACGACGAGGACCTGGGCGGTTACAGCAACAGCGTGCTGCTGCTCGGGCCGGGCGAGGGGATCTACCGCAAGCGGCACCTGGTACCTTTCGGCGAGTACTTCCCGGTGCCCGACTTCATCCGCGAGTGGATGCGGCTGATGAGCCTGCCCTACACGGATACGGCGGCCGGCCCGGAACGCCCGGAACTGCTGCAGGCCGCGGGCGAGAAGGTGGCTCTGACCATCTGCTACGAGGACGCCTTCGGCGCCGAGCAGCTCTACGCGCTGCCGGAGGCGACGCTGCTGGTGAACGTGAGCAACGACGCCTGGTTCGGCGACTCCATCGCGCCCCATCAGCATCTGCAGATCGCCCGCCTGCGCAGCCTGGAGGCGGGCCGCTGGCAACTGCGCGCCACCAACACCGGCGTTACCGCGTTCATCGACCCGCGCGGCCGCATCCACTCGCGCTCGCCCCAGTTCGAGACGGCGGTGCTGCGGGCGCGGGTTGAGCCCCGCACCGGGCTCACACCCTATGCGGCCACCGGCAACTGGCCGGTCGTCGGCCTGTGCCTCGCGCTGCTCGCAGCGGGGACACTGGCCGCCCGGCGGCGCCGCTGACGGCGGTACCGGCCGCCGGGTGCCTCATGTATCCTTGCCGGTCCTGAACGGGTTGGCTGAAGACGGCAGACGATGGACAGCAATTACAGGCCGGAGGCGATAGAGCCGGCCGCCCAGCGCTACTGGGAAGAGCACCGGTGTTTCGAGGTGGACCAGGATCCCGGCCGGGAGAAGTTCTACTGCCTCACCATGTTCCCCTATCCCAGCGGCCGCCTGCACATGGGGCACGTGCGCGTCTTCACCATCTCCGACGTGATCGCCCGCTACCAGCGCATGCAGGGGCGTCACGTGCTGCAGCCCATGGGCTGGGACGCTTTCGGCATGCCTGCGGAGAACGCAGCCATCAAGAACGACGTGCCGCCGGCGGAATGGACCTACCAGAACATCGACTACATGCGCGGCCAGATGAAGCGGCTCGGCTATGCCTACGACTGGCGGCGCGAGATCACCACCTGCCGGCCGGAGTACTACCGCTGGGAGCAATGGCTGTTCACGAAGCTGTTCGAGAAGGGGCTGGTGTACCGCAGGAACTCGGTCGTGAACTGGGATCCGGTGGACCAGACCGTGCTCGCCAACGAACAGGTCATCGACGGCCGGGGCTGGCGTTCCGGTGCTCTGGTGGAGCGCCGGGAGATCCCCCAGTGGTTCATGAAGATCACCGCCTATGCCGACGAACTGCTGGAGGCGCTGGACGGCCTGGACGGCTGGCCGGAGCCGGTGAAGGTGATGCAGCGCAACTGGATCGGCCGCTCCGAGGGCGTGGAGATCGCCTTCCGCGTGCCCGGCGAGGAGGTGCCGCTCACGGTCTATACCACCCGCCCGGATACGCTGATGGGCGTCACCTACATGGCGGTGGCGGCTGAGCATCCGCTGGCGGTGAAGGCCGCCGAGGGCGATGCGAAGCTGCAGGCGTTCCTGGCCGAATGCCGCTCCACCCATGCCGCCGAGGCGGCCATGGAGACGATGGAGAAGAAGGGCATGCCGCTCGGCATCTCCGCCGTCCATCCATTCACCGGCGAGGAAGTGCCGCTGTGGGTCGCGAACTTCGTGCTGATGGGCTACGGCACCGGTGCCGTGATGGCCGTGCCCGGCCACGACCAGCGCGACTGGGACTTCGCCCGCAGCCACGGGCTGCCCATCCGCCAGGTAATCCGTCCGGCGGACGGCTCCGAGGCGGACCTCGACGAGGGCGCCTTCACCGATTACGGCGTCCTGGTCAATTCCGGCGATTACGACGGCATGGACTTCCGCCAGGCCTTCGACGCCATCGCGGACCGGCTGGAGGCCGAGGGCATCGGCCGCCGCACGGTCAATTACCGGCTGCGCGACTGGGGCGTCTCCCGGCAGCGCTACTGGGGCACGCCGATACCGATCATCTACTGCGGCGAGTGCGGCGCGGTGCCGGTGCCCGAGCAAGACCTGCCGGTCGTGCTGCCGGAGGACGTGACCATTACCGGCGCGGGTTCGCCGCTCAAGGACATGCCGGAGTTCGTCGATGCGGACTGCCCGAAGTGCGGGGCGGCGGCGCGCCGGGAGACCGATACGTTCGACACCTTCGTGGAATCCTCCTGGTATTTCTCCCGCTACACCTGCCCCGACGCGGACTCCATGCTGGACGAGCGCGAGGCCTACTGGATGCCGGTGGACCAGTACACCGGCGGCATCGAACACGCGATCCTGCATCTGCTCTATGCCCGTTTCTTCCAGAAGCTGATGCGCGATTGCGGTCTGTCCGCCGCGGACGAGCCGTTCACCAACCTGCTCACCCAGGGGATGGTGCTGAAGGACGGCGTGAAGATGTCGAAGTCGGCGGGCAACACCGTGGATCCCCAGGAACTGCTGGAGCGCTACGGCGCCGACACCGTGCGGCTGTTCATGATGTTCACCGCGCCGCCGGACCAGGCGCTGGAGTGGTCGGACTCCGGCGTGGCCGGCGCCAACCGCTTCCTGAAGCGCCTGTGGAAGACCGTGCACGAGCACCTGCAGGCCGGCCCGGTCGAGACTGCCGGTGAGCCCGGAGAGCAAGCCACCGCTCTGCGCCGCAAGCTGCACGAGACCATCGCGAAGGTGAGCGACGACGTCGGCCGGCGTTACACCTTCAATACGGCGGTGGCTGCCGTGATGGAACTGCTGAATGCCATCAATCGCGCAGGCAATCGCGCAGGCAATCGCGCAGGCAATCGTGCCGAGGGCGACGAACCGGCACTGCGGGCCGTGCGCCAGGAAGCGCTGGAGGCCATCGTGCTGATGCTCTCGCCCATCGTGCCCCACGTCACCCACGACCTCTGGCAGGCGCTCGGCCACGAGTCGGCGCTGGTGGACCAGCACTGGCCCGCGGTCGACGAGTCCGCCCTGGCCCAGGACACCATCGAGGTGGTGGTGCAGGTCAACGGCCGTCTGCGGGCGCGCGTGAGCGTGCCGGCGGATGCCGCCAAGGAGGCCGTCGTCGAGCGGGCGATGGCCGACGAGAACGTGCGGCGTCACACCGAGGGCAAATCCATACGCAAGACCATCTACGTGCCGGGCAAGCTGGTCAATGTGGTGGTCTGAGCGGTTGCTTGCCCGCTTGCCGGCCCTGCTGCCGGTGCTCGTGCTGGCCGGCTGCGGCTTCCAGCTGCAGGGCGGCGAGAGCCTGCCGCCGGAGATCGCGCGCACCTATATCAGCTCGGCCGATCGCTACACGGCATTCCACCGCGCACTGGGAACCGCGCTGGAGGCTCGTGGCGTGG
>CAYQZN010000233.1:0-4539 GCA_964421805.1 uncultured Woeseiaceae bacterium | reverse complement strand
GGCTCTTCTTCACCTCGACGAAATTGCCGGCCTTGGAGCCGTCGGCGAACTCGGCACCGGGACGCAGCCGCGCGAACGGGCCAATCTGGCAGCCGTTGCGTATCACGCTCTCCTCGATCACGGTGTGGGGATGAATCACGGAGTCCGCGCCGATGCGGCTGTCGCGCACCACCACGCCGGGGCCGATGTGCGCCCGGTCGCCCAGCACGACCTCGCCCTCGAAGACGGCGTTCACGTCGATGAACACGTCGCGGCCCACGGTGAGCGTGCCGCGGATGTCCACCCGGGCCGGGTCGGCCACGGTGGCACCGGCCGTCATGATCTCGTCCACCCGGCGGCGCTGCAGCGCCCGCTCGGCCTCGGCCAGCTGTCGCTTGTCGTTGATGCCCATGACCTCGGTCCAGGTATCGGCCTTCACGCCGTGGACGGGGACGCCGTCGGCCACCGCGCTGGCGATGATGTCGGTCAGGTAGTACTCGCCCTGGGCGTTGTCGGCGCTCAGGCCGGCGAGCCAGCCCGAGAGCCGCGCCGCCGGAGCAATGATGATTCCGCTGTTGATCTCGGCGATGTCGAGTTCGGCGCCGCTGGCGTCCTTCTGCTCGACGATGCGCTGCACGTCGCCGTCGGCAGCGCGGACGATGCGCCCGTAGCCGGTCGGGTCCGGCACGTCCACGGTGAGCACGCCGACTCTGTCGTCGGCGCACGCCTCGGTGAGGCGCCGCAGCGTCTGCGGCCGGATCAGCGGTACGTCGCCGCACAGCACCAGCACCTGGTTGGCCTCCGGGGTGTCCGGCAGCGCCTGCATGACCGCGTGCCCGGTGCCCAGCTGCTCGGCCTGCAGGGCCCAGCGGAGGTCCGCCTGCGGGAAGGCGTCACGCACCCGGTCGCCGCCGTGGCCGTAGACCACGCAGACGTCGTCCGCGCCCAGCGCGCGGGCGGTATCCACCACGTGGGCAAGCAGCGGACGGCCCGCCAGCGGCTGCAGGACCTTGGGCAGGTCCGAACGCATGCGGGTGCCCTGTCCGGCCGCGAGTATGACGATGCTGAGTGGCAAGGGTTTCGGGTCTGTCTGAGGTGTCTTTACGTAAGATCGAATGATAGCGCAGGCGCCGGGGCCGTGATGTTACCCGGTTCACACGCGTGACGGTGCTCAGCGTCCGTTCAGTTTGGGTGTGGCAGAATCCACGGACATCAATCCTCCCGGGAGGACAGACATGATCGGCAGCCCGAAAAGAGGGGCCGCGCGCCGGCCCGGCCCCGCCGTGACGCTGGCCGCCTGCGCGGCGGCGCTGGCCCTGGCCGCCTGCGACGGCCGCATCTACGTGCGCGACGGCGTCACCGACGGCGATACGTTCTACCTGCCGCCCCGGGTGCTCATGGACGACAGCCCGGACCTGCAGAGCTGGGTGGCATACAGCCTGGACCGCAGCACCTGCCAGCTCATGATCGGCGGGGACAACCCGGCCCGCAACCATTCCTGGGACTGCGAACTTGGCGCGCGGGAGATACTCGTGGAGACCTGGCACGAGCAGAGCCGCATGAAGGACGGCCGGGACGAGTATCTGGACACCCTGGCGGCGGTGGCCGATGCGGGCTATCTGGACGAGTACGTCTGGCATTACCACGCCCGGGAAGACTGGCGCCGGCCGCCCGAGCTCGAGCAGGCTGCGTTCGAACGCTGGCATCGCGAGCGGCTCGCGGATCATCGGCCCCGCACCCGTATCGTGGGGTCGTGGAACTACGCGAGCGTGACCGGGTCGCTGCGCTGAGGCGCGCGGTCGGCGGGAGGATCCGGGCGGCGAGGCCCGGAACCGGAAACTGTCAGACCTCCAGGCGGCGGTCGAACGCCACCGTCTTCACCAGCGCGTAGGCGGCCAGACCCGGCTCGAGGCCGAGTTCCCGTACCGCCAGCCGGGTGATCCGCGCCCGGACCATCGCACCGCCGCAGTCCAGCCGCACTTCTGCATAGGCGCCGGGCTCCTCGCGGATCTCCGCAATGCTTGCCGGCAGCTGATTGCGGATGGACACCCCTTCGAGACGGCGCAGCGACACGGCGACGTCGCGCGCGCGCAGTCGCACCCGCACCCGCTCGCCCACTCCGGTGTGCATCGCGCCAGGTGTCCAGAGGATCCCCGCGCCGACGTCCACGCCGGTCAGCGAGTACTCCTCGTCGTGGCGGGTCACGTGGCCCTCCAGCAGGGAGCCGGCCTCGAAGTGGCCGGTGACGTCGGCACCGAGCCGTTCCAGCATGGCCACCGTCGGGCCCTGGCCCGCGGTGCGGCCGTCCCGCAGCGCCACGAGACGGTCCGCGATCTGGGCGATCTCCTCCACCAGGTGGCTCACGAACAGCACGGGCAGGCCGAAGCGCCGCGGCAGCTCCGCGATCATGGCCAGGATGGTGGCTTTGCGCTCCCGGTCCAGCGCCACCAGGGGCTCGTCCATCAGCAGCAGTCGCGGGCGGGCCAGCAGGGCGCGGCCGATGGCCACCCGCTGGGCCTCGCCGCCGGAGAGCGTATCCACGCGGCGCTCGAGCAGCCCGGCCAGCCCGAGTGCGGCCACCACCTCGCTGCGGCGCACGGAAGGGCCGCGGGGGTCCGCCCGGCGGGCGGCGAAGTCGAGGTTGCCGGCCACGTCCAGGTGTTCGAACAGGCGCCCGTCCTGGAACACGACGCCCACCGGCCGGCGATGCGCCGGGAGGAAGCGGCGGCCGTCCTGCCAGACCACGCCGTCGGCCTCGATGCGCCCGGTGCCGGGCAGGAATCCCGCCAGTGCCTGCAGCAGCGTGGACTTGCCGGCGCCGCTGGGGCCGAACAGAGAAGTGATGCCTTCCAGTTCGAGTTCCTCGGCCACCCGCAGTTCGAAGCGGCCGCGGTGTGCGTGCAGATCGAGGGACAGGCGCATCAGGCCACCCGCGTGCGGTAGCGGCCGTTGGCGAGATACACCGACAGCAGCACCACGAAGGAGAAGATCAGCAGCGCCGCGGCGAGGCGATGGGCGGCCGCGTAGTCCAGCGTCTCCACGTGCTCGAAGATGGAGATGGACAGCACCCGGGTGCGGCCGGGGATGTTGCCGCCCACCATCAGCATGACGCCGAACTCGCCGAGGGTGTGGGCGAAGGTCAACACGGCGGCGGTCACATAACCCCGCAGCGCCAGCGGCAATGCCACGGAGAAGAAGGCGTCGAGCGGGCCGGCCCGCAGGCTGGCGGCGGCCTCGAGGCGCCGGCGGCCCACGGACTCGAAGGCGTTCTGCAGCGGCTGCACGGCGAACGGCAGCGAGTGCAGGCAGGAGGCGATCACCAGCCCGGCGAAGGAGAAACTCAGGGTGTCGCCGGTGAGTTTCACCCACCAGCTGCCGATGGGGCCGGCAGGGCCGAGCAGCACCAGCAGATAGAAACCCATGACCGTGGGCGGCAGCACCAGCGGCAGCGCCACCACGGCCTCGGCCACCCGGGCCCAGCGGCCGCGGGCGAACGCCAGGCGCCAGGCCAGCGGCGTGGCCACGAGTATCAGGACGAAGACGGTGGTGGCTGCCAGCAGGAGCGTGGTGCGCGCGGCATCCCAGTCGGACGGCGACAGCATGTCAGGGGGTCCGGTAGCCGGCGTCGCGGATGACGGCGCGGGCGTCGTCGCTGAGGAGAAATTCCAGCAAGGCCGTGGCGCCGGGGTTGTCGGCGCCCCGGTTCAGGAGTACGGCGGTCTGGCGCAGCGGCGTGTACAGCGCCTGGGGCGGCTCCCAGTAGCGCCCCTTTCCGGCGTCGTTCGTGAGGACTGAGGAGAGCGCGACGAAACCGAGGTCGGCGGCGCCGGAAGCCACCGCGGACCAGGCGCCGGCCACGCTCTGGGTGCGGGCGATTCGGTCCTGGAGAGGCTCCCAGCGTCCCATCGCCGTCAGCACTTCCTGCGCGGCGGCGCCGTAGGGTGCGGTGCGGGGGTTGGCGATGGCGAGATGGTGAAACTCCCCGTCCAGCGCCTCGGGCCCCGCGGGACCATCCGGGTCGGCGGACCAGAGGACGAGTGTGCCGACGGCGTAGACGAAGGCGCTCCCGCGCACCGCGTGGCCCTCTTCCACGGCGCGGGCGGGACGCGCCTCGTCGGCGGCGAGGAAGACATCGTAGGGGGCGCCGTTCGCGATCTGGGCGTACAGGCTGCCGGTGGAGCCGGCAGCGAGTCGCAGCTCGTGGCCGCTACGCTGCTCGAACTCGGGCTCCAGCTGCTGCAGCGTGGCGAGGAAATTGGCGGCAACGGCCACGGTGACCTCCGCGGCCCGCGGGCCAGGGCCGGCGGGCAGGACCGCGCCGGCGACGATCAGCATCGTCAATACGGTCGCCGGTGCCGTGGCTTTCAGGACTCGCGCTCGTCCTGTCGCGGTGTGACGCATGCGGGGGAGCCTCCGTGCAGAGGCACGTAATCTGCGCGGGCGCGCAGACGGGGTCAAGCGGGACTCAGCCGGTCTTGCCCTTGAGCTTCTGGGCCGCACGGTAACGGGCCTCGGCCTCGGCCAGCTCCTGCTGGGCCTGGGCCAGGTCGGTCTCCTCGG
>CAYQZN010000232.1:0-4542 GCA_964421805.1 uncultured Woeseiaceae bacterium | reverse complement strand
CGGACCGCCGCGGCAACAAGATCAAGGGCAAGACCCTGGCCGCCAGCGAGGCGGCGGTGCGGGCGGAACTGCGCCGCCAGGGCGTCGTGCCCAGCCGCATCCGCAAGCAGCAGAAGCTGTTCAGTACCGGATCCAAGGTCACGACGGCAGACATCGCCATCTTCAGCCGCCAGCTGGCCACCATGCTGGCGGCAGGCATCCCGCTGGTGCAGGCCTTCGAGATCGTCGGCAACGGCCACGAGAACGAGGCCATGCAGAAGCTGATCCTCGCCATCAAGTCCGACGTGGAGGGCGGCGCCTCCCTGCACGAGGCGCTGGCCAAACACCCGCTGTACTTCGACGATCTCTTCGTCAACCTGGTCGAGGCCGGCGAGCAGGCCGGTGCACTCGAGACCCTGCTCGACAAGATCGCCACCTACAAGGAGAAGACCGAGGCCATCAAGAAGAAGATCAAGAAGGCGCTGTTCTACCCGGCGGCCGTGGTCGCGGTTGCGATCATCGTCACCGTGATCCTGCTGATCTTCGTGATCCCGGCCTTCGAGGACCTGTTCACGGGCTTCGGGGCGGACCTGCCGGCCTTCACCCGGATGGTCGTCGAGCTGTCGAATTTCGTCCGCGACCAGGGCTGGCTGCTCTTGCTCGGTCTGATCGCGGCGGTGTCCGCGTTTCTTTACTTCAAGAAACGATCCCGGCCCATGCAGCACTTCCTCGACCGGCTGAGCCTGAAGATGCCGGTCATCGGCCCGATCCTCGAGAAGTCCGCCATCGCCCGCTACGCCCGCACGCTGTCCACGATGTTCAGCGCCGGCGTGCCGCTGGTGGAGGCGCTGGAGTCGGTCGCCGGCGCCTGCGGCAACATCGTCTACGAGGAAGGCGTGATGCGCATGCGCGACGAGGTGGCCACCGGCCAGCGCCTGCAGCAGGCCATGGAGAACACGGATCTGTTCCCGAACATGGTGATCCAGATGATTGCCGTCGGCGAGGAGTCCGGTCAGCTCGACTCCATGTCGGCCAAAGTAGCGGACTTCTACGAGGAAGACGTCGACGCAGCCGTCGACAGTATGAGCAGCCTGCTGGAGCCGCTGATCATGGCTATCCTCGGCGTGCTGGTCGGCGGTCTCGTGGTAGCCATGTACCTGCCCATCTTCAAGATGGGTTCGGTGGTCTGACCGCACCGGGTCGCCGAATCCCCTCGCGCTGACTCGCCGACCGGGCCCGCCGGAGGAACCCGATGAGCCTGGTGGAATTCCTGAGCAGCATGCCGGCGGTCTGGCTGACCGTCGTCGGCCTGCTGAGCCTGCTGATCGGCAGCTTCCTGAACGTGGTCATCCTGCGCCTGCCGGTGATGATGGAACGCGAGTGGCGTGCTCAGGCCGCCGCGGTGGAAGGCCGCGAGGAAGAGGCCACGGAGCCGTTCAACCTGGTGGTGCCGCGCTCCCGCTGTCCGCAATGCGGCGCCGCGGTCCGCGCCTGGCAGAACATCCCCATCCTGAGCTACGTGCTGCTGCGCGGCCGCTGCGCGCAGTGCGCCACACCCATCGGCCTGCGCTATCCCATCGTCGAGGGCTTCACCGCACTGACCTCGGTGCTCGTCGCCTGGCGCTTCGGCGTCACACCGGAGGCCGTCGCGGCGCTGGTGTTCACCTGGACGCTCATCGCGCTGGCCGTGATCGACATCGACCACCAGCTGCTGCCGGACTCGATGACCCTGCCCCTGCTGTGGCTCGGCCTGCTGCTCTCGCTGTGGCACGACACGGCCGGCGGCACGGTGCTGTTCCAGACGCCGCGCGAGGCGATCATCGGTGCGGCCGCAGGCTACCTCTCGCTCTGGTCCGTGTATCACCTCTTCCGCCTTGCGACCGGGAAGGAAGGGATGGGCTACGGCGACTTCAAGCTGCTCGCCGCACTCGGCGCCTGGCTGGGCTGGCAGATGCTGCCGCTGATCATCCTGCTCTCCGCCGCCGTCGGAGCAGTGGTGGGCATCGCGCTCATGGTGTTCACCCGGCGCGGCCGGGACGTGCCGATTCCTTTCGGTCCCTATCTGGCGGCGGCGGGGTGGATCGCGCTAATGTATGGGCGCGAGATCATCGACGCATACCTCGGCATGTGGCAGGGCTGAACAGACCATGACGCGACATCCGGCCGCAGACGACATTCTGCGCATCGGCCTGACCGGCGGTATCGCCAGCGGCAAGACCGCCGTCTCCGATATGTTTGCGAAGCTGGGCGCGCCGGTCATCGACACCGACCGCATCGCCCGGGAAGTGGTGGAGCCGGGCCGGCCGGCCCTGGCCGAGATCGTGGAGGAATTCGGCGAGGACGTACTGAACGCCGACGGCAGCCTCGACCGCCGCGCGCTGCGCGAGCGCGTCTTCGCCGAGGACGGAGCCCGCCAGCGTCTGGAGGCGATCACCCATCCGCGCATCCGGGACGAGACGCTGCGGCGCATGCACAACGCCGGCGGCCCGTACCAGGTCATCGTGGTTCCGCTGCTGGTGGAATCGGGTTTCGGCGCGCTGGTGGACCGGGTGCTGGTGGTGGACTGCCCGCCGGAGGTGCAGCGCCAGCGGCTGATGGAGCGGGACGGCGAGTCGGCCGAGACCGCCGGGGCGATGATGCGCTCCCAGACCGACCGCGAGACGCGGCTGGATGCGGCCGACGACGTGGTGGACAACGCCGGCTCGCTGGAAGACACCCGGCGCCAGGTGGAACATCTGCACAACCGCTACCTCGCACTGGCCCGGGTGGCGAGGGAAGACGAAGACTGACCGTCGCTGCTTTGCGACACTGCCGGCGACACGCACTGGCCACGAAAGACCTGTCCTGACAGGACATTTGCCCTGGCCGCGTCCGCTGGCGCAGAATAGCGGGATGCCGCAAGCTGCCAGAGAAGACACCGCACCCGAACCCGCCAAAGCGCGGGTGGAGTACGAGCAGCCGCTGAGCGAGCGCATGCGGACGTTCCTGCGGCTGGAGTTCCTCTACCAGCAGACGCTCTATCACTGCGAGACCGAATCCGACTGGGGCACCCGCGCCGCCATCTCCAGCCTGCTGGAGATCACCTCCATACTCACCCGCGGCGACGTCCGCAGCGAGGTGATGAAGGAACTGGAGCGGCAGCTGGCGACGCTGGAGGGCTATCGCAGCCAGCCCGGGGTGGACATGGGGCGCCTGCGCACGCTGCTAGGCAACCTGGAGCAGGCCCGCGGCGAAGTCAGCCACACCGGCCCGCATTTCCTGCAGCCGCTGAAGGAATGCGAGTTCCTGAGCTCGATCAAGCACCGCAGCGCCATCCCCGGCGGCACCTGCGAGTTCGACCTGCCCGACTACAGCCACTGGCTGCGCCAGCCCTGGGAACGGCGCATGGAGAATCTCGAGAGCTGGCTGAAGGTGATCCGCCCGGTCTGTGATGCCGTGCTCGAGTTGATGTGGCTGATCCGCGAGAGCGCCATCCCCCAGGAGCGCACCGCGACGGGCGGCATGTATCAGGACACGATCGCGAAGGACAACACCTGCCGCCTGCTGCGCGTGTCGCTGCCGCCGGGCAGCCCGCTGTTTCCGGAGATCAGCGGCAGCCCCCACCGCTTCACGGTCCGCTTCATGGAGTGGTCGGACATCGACTCCCGCGCCGTGCAGACCGGCGGCGACGTGGCCTTCCAGCTGAGCATCTGCTGAGGCAGGCGCAGCCGACTCTGACCCATCCCGGCCGACCCCGGCCGATCTTAACCGACCCGGTCGCGCCGCAGCGCCTCCAGCACCGGCGCATCGGCCTCCAGCATGTCGTAGTCGAATAGTTCAGCCGCGCTCGCCCAGGCGAGTTCCTGCCGCTCCAGCGCCTGCACGCGGCCGCGCCATCCGGTCACCAGATGGAAGTCCAGTGCCACGCTGCGTTCGGGGTAGTCGTGCTCCAGCGCCATGAAGGGGCTGGCCCCGAGTACCTCGATGCCGATCTCCTCCGCCAGTTCCCGCCGCAGGGCGGCCAGGGGTTCCTCGCCGGGTGCGATCTTGCCGCCGGGGAACTCCCAGCGGCCGGCACCGTGCTTGCCGGGCTGACGCCGGCTGATCAGGATGCGGCCGTCGCCGTCGCGCAGTATCCCCGCCACCACCTGCAGGCGGGGACGGGGCGCCTCGGTCACGACAGCCGGCCGTGGCACTGCTTGTATTTCTTCCCGCTGCCGCAGGGGCAGGGCTCGTTACGGCCGATCTTGCGGCCCTCGCGCACGAACGGCTGCACCGGCTCGGCGGCCACACCGCCTCCGCCGCCGCCCGCCACCGCCTCGGCGGCCGCGGCCGACGCCGTCGCCGCAGTCCCGCCGGAGGCCAGCGCCGAGGCCTGGGCGTGCTGGAACTCCATGGCCTTCTTCGCCCGCTGCTCGGCCTCCATGCGCTCCACCTCTTCCTGGCTGCGCAGCCGCACCCGCATCAGGATGCTGATGGTGTCGTGCTTCACCTGCTCGAGCATCTGCCCGAACATCTCGAAGGCCTCACGCTTGTATTCCTGCTTGGGGTTCTTCTGCGCGTAGCCCCGCAGGTGGATGCCCT
>CAYQZN010000231.1:0-4549 GCA_964421805.1 uncultured Woeseiaceae bacterium | reverse complement strand
GGAGGATACCCGCAACGCCCGCGGCCTGCATGGCGCCGTGCTCGATCAGTGCCCGGCCGCCGGGGGCCAGGTGCGCGGGCAGGCCGGCCGCGATGCGCCGGATGTCGTCCAGGCCGTCCGCGCCGGCCGCGAGTGCGCTGCGGGGTTCGAAGGCGATGGCTGTCTCAGCGAGGGCCGGGTCGTGTTCCTCCACATAGGGAGGGTTCGCGACGATCAGGTCATAGCGCTCGTCGCCCAGACCCGCGAACCAGTCGCTCTCGACGAAGCGGATACGCCCTGGCGCAAGGCGAGCGGCATTGCGCCGGGCGACCGCGAGCGCCTCCCTGCTCGCGTCCGTCGCCGTCACCTCGGCCGCGGGCCGCTCGCCGGCAGCTGCCGTGGCTAGTGCGGCGGCGATTGCGATGGCGATTGCACCGCTGCCTGTGCCCAGGTCCAGAACACGGTGTCCGTGATCGCGGGGGATCAGCTCCAGCGCTCGTTCCACCAATATCTCGGTGTCCGGCCGGGGGATCAGCACGGCAGGCGTCACCTCGAACTCCAGCGACCAGAATTCCCGCGTGCCGGTGATGTAGGCCAGCGGCTCGCCCGCGAGGCGGCGCGCCAGCCAGGCGCCGGCCCGCGCCTCCGCTTCGGCGTCGGGGATATCGTCCCGGTGGGCGATCAGCCAGCTGCGGTCCCGGCAAAGGGCGCGCGCGAGCAGCAGCTCCGCGTCCAGCGACGGGCTGTCCGAGACGCCCGCCAGCGCCGCCCGTGCGCGCCGCAGCCAGGCGCCGATGTCGTCCGCCTCGTTGTTCATGCCCTCGTTCATGAGCCGCCCCGGCCGCGGTGTCCGCCGCGCTCCCGCCCTGGCGGCGCATGCTACCGGCAGAGTGCCCGGGCGGCTAGCCGCCGCGCACTCATGGCGTAGAATGGCGCCCATTCCAAAAGCGGAAGCCCTGATGAAGATTTACTCAAACGTGCTGGAGATGGTGGGCCGCACGCCGATGCTGGAGGTGAGCCGTTTCGACACCGGCCCCTGCCGCCTGTTCCTGAAACTCGAGCTTGCGAACCCCGGCGGCTCCATCAAGGACCGCATCGGCGTCTCCATGATCGAGGAGGCCGAGAAGCGCGGCGACCTGAAACCGGGCGACACCATCGTGGAGGCGACCGCGGGCAACACGGGCATCGCGCTCGCGCTGGTCGCCGCCCAGAAGGGCTATCACCTGGTGCTGGTGATCCCCGACAAGATGAGCCAGGAGAAGATCTTCAACCTGCGCGCCATGGGTGCCGAAGTGGTGCTCACCCGTTCGGACGTCGGCAAGGGCCATCCGGAGTACTACCAGGACCTCGGCAAGCGCATCGCGGACGAGCGGGGCGCCTACTTCATCAACCAGTTCGGCAATCCGGACAACCCGCTGGCCCACGAGCGGACGACGGCACCGGAGATCTGGGAGCAGATGGACGGCGACGTCGACGCGGTCGTGGTGGGCGTGGGTTCCAGCGGTACCATCTCGGGCATGTCGAAGTACTTCCGCGAGCACGAGACCGGCGTGAAGATGATCCTGGCCGATCCCGAGGGCTCCGTGCTGGCGGACTACGTGGAGACCGGCGAACTCGGCGAGAAGGGCAGCTGGCTGGTGGAGGGCATCGGCGAGGATTTCATCCCGTCGATCTGCGACCTCTCGGATGTGCATGCGGCCTACACCATCCCGGATGCCGAGTCCTTCGCCATGGCCCGTGAGCTGCTGCTGAAGGAGGGCATCCTCGGCGGTTCGTCCTCCGGCACGCTGCTGGCCGCCGCGCTGCGCTATTGTCGCGCGCAGACCGAGCCAAAGCGGGTGGTCGCCTTCGCCTGCGATACCGGCAACAAGTACCTCTCCAAGCTCTACAACGATTACTGGATGGAGGACAACGGCTTCATCAGCCGCGAGCACTACGGTGACCTGCGCGACCTCATCGGCCGCCTGCATGGCGAGCAGGCCACGATCACGGTGGGTCCCTCAGACGTGGTGACCACGGCCCACAACCGTCTGCGCAACGCCGGCATCTCCCAGCTGCCGGTGATGGAGCAGGGCCGGCTCGTCGGCGTCCTCACCGAGGAAGACCTCATCCGCTTCGTATTCGGCCATCCGGAGCTGATGCATGCGGCGGTAGCCGACGCCATGCAGACCGCTTTCATCCGGCTCGACAAGGACACCAGCGTCGATAACCTGGTGGCGATGCTGCAGGTGCAGCCCTACGCCGCCATCACCGACGACGAGGAGTTCCTGGGTCTGATCACACGCTCCGATGTACTGAATTATCTCCGCAAGCAGAGCGGACAGGTGGCGACGACATGAGCAGCGACAGGAAACACGGTTTCGCGACGCGGACCATCCATGCCGGCCAGTCGCCGGACCCTGCCACCGGCGCCATCATGCCGCCGATCTACGCCACCTCCACCTACGTGCAGTCCAGCCCCGGCGAACACCAGGGCTACGAGTACTCGCGCACGCAGAACCCGACCCGCGCGGCCTGGGAGAGGTGCATGGCCGACCTGGAGGGCGGCGCCGGCGCATTCGCATTCGCCTCGGGGATGGCCGCCATCGCCACCGTGCTGGAACTGCTGGATGCCGGTTCCCACGTGGTGGCGATGGACGACCTCTACGGCGGCACCTTCCGCCTGTTCGACGGCGTGCGCAAGCGCTCGGCGGACCTCGACTTCGACTTCGTCGACTTCACCGACTGCGATGCCATCCGTGCCGCCATCCGGCCGGAGACCCGCATGCTGTGGCTGGAGAGCCCCAGCAACCCGCTGCTGAAGCTGGTGGACATCGAGGCGGTGGCGGCCATCGCCCGGGAGCACGACTGCCTGCTGGTGGCCGACAACACCTTCGCCACGCCCTGGGGGCAGCAGCCGCTGGCGCTCGGCTGCGATATCGTCGTGCACTCCGTCACCAAGTACCTGAGCGGGCATTCGGACATGGTGGGCGGTATCGCCGTGGCCGCGACCGACGAACTGGCCGAACGCCTCGCCTACCTGCAGAACTCGGTGGGCGCGATTGCCGGGCCGTTCGACAGCTTCCTCGCGCTCCGCGGCGTGAAGACGCTGGCGCTCAGGATGCAGCGCCATAATGACAATGCGGGCGCGATCGCCGAATGGCTGGTGGGCCGGGAGGAAGTGGAAGAGGTAGTCTACCCGGGGCTCGCGAGCCATCCCCAGCACGAGCTGGCCGCGCGGCAGATGCGCGGCGGCGGCGGCATCATCACCTTCTTCATGAAGGGCGGCCTGGAGGAATCCCGTCGCTTCCTCGAACGCTGCGAGGTGTTCGCACTGGCGGAGAGCCTGGGCGGCGTGGAGAGCCTGATCGAGCACCCGGCCATCATGACCCACGCCTCCGTACCGAAAGAAAAGCGCGAAGCGCTCGGCATCAGCGACACCCTCATCCGGCTTTCGGTGGGCGTCGAGGATGTGGACGACCTGATCGCGGACCTGGAACAGGCGCTGACGCTGTAGGAGGGCCTTCAGGCCCGAAGGCGTATCGCGCCTGAAGGCGCTCCCACAGGGTGCCTGCAGGAGGGGCTTTAGCCCCGATTTATTGATCAATCGGGCCTGAAGGCCCTCCTACGTGAATTATTGCGGGTTCTGCGGCAGGCCGTCGGCGATCTCGTAGTAGTCGCCCTTGTCCGCCACGAAGATGTGCAGGCCGAGTTTCACGCCGGTGGGGCCGTCGAAGGCGCCCATGGCGATACCGAATTCTTCTTTCCCGATCGCCTCCCAGAACAGGAACGACCCGCAGGTGGAGCAAAAACCGCGCCGCGCCTTCTCCGAGGCCTGGTACCAGGTCAGGTTGTCCTCGCCGTGGATGGTGACACGGCTCTTCGGGACGTCGGTCGCCGCCCAGTAGTGGCCCGACTGCTTGCGGCACTGGGAGCAGTGGCAGGCATCCGGCGTGGCGAGTTCGCCGCTCACCTCGAAGGTGACGGCGCCGCAGAGGCAGGATCCGGTGTGCATGGTGGACTCCTCCATTGCTGATGCCGTGACTACTTCCGGGTCACGACCATGAGGTGATAGCCGCGGCGGATCTCGACCTTCTCGAAGCCGCAGCGCTGGTAGAGCGGGATGGCCGGATTCTCGGGATGCACGGTCAGGGATACCTTCTCGTGGTTCGCCCGCCACGCGCGGCCGAGTGCTTCGCGCAGCAGCGGCTCGCCGAGGCCCCGGCGCTGATACGGCGGTTCGAGCGCGATGCCGAGCTGCGGTGTCGTGTCGTCGATGGAAGCCAGGCCGACGCCCTCGGGCAGCACGCGCATCCAGCAGGCGCCGGCGTCGCTGCCGTCCACCACCGCGACGACGCCGATATCGGTCGGTCGCCCCCAGTCTTCGGCGTAGATGCGCACGCCGGGATCGTCTAGCACCTCGTGGGGCCGCAGGCCGGCCGGCGGCGGGTCCCACAAAGCGATGTGCAGCCAGTCCCAGAGGATCGACTGGTCCGACGCGCGCAGGTCTCTGAATTCGAACATCGGGTCCTCGGCCTGTGTGTCGGAGGATCGCACAAGCGCTAATATGCCGCCATTATCCCGCCATTAT
>CAYQZN010000230.1:0-4567 GCA_964421805.1 uncultured Woeseiaceae bacterium | reverse complement strand
GACCGCTTCACCGTCATCACCGGCGTCTCCGGCAGCGGCAAGAGCACGGTGGCCTTCGACATCCTGTTCAACGAGGGCCAGCGCCGTTATCTGGAGTCGCTGAATGCCTATGCGCGGCAGTTCGTGCAGCCGGCCAGCCGCCCGGACGTGGACGCGGTATTCGGCATCCCGCCCACCGTGGCCATCGAACAGCGCACCAGCCGCGGCGGGCGCAAGAGCACCGTGGCCACGATGACCGAGGTCTACCACTTCCTGCGGCTGCTGTTCGTGAAGCTGGGCACCCAGTACTGCCCGGACTGCGACGTGGCCATCGAGCCCCAGAGCGAGGAGCAGATGCTGGGCCGCCTGCTCGGGACGCGCCGGGGCGAGCGCATCGCCCTGCTGGCCCCGCTGGTGGTCGGCCGCAAGGGCTACTACACGGATCTCGCGAAGTGGGCGGCGAAGAAGGGCTACGACAGCCTGCGGGTCGACGGCGACTACCTGCCCACCCGGCAATGGCCCCGGCTGGACCGGTTCCGCGAACACGACATCGACCTGCCGGTGGGCGACATCCGGGTGGCGCCCGGCTCGCGCGGCGAACTGGCCGGCCTCCTCGGCCGCGCACTGGATCTCGGCGGCGGCGTGGTCCGGGTGGTGGCGGACGACGGCGAGACCCTGCTGTCCGCGCGCCGGGCCTGCCCGTCCTGCAGCCGCAGTTTCGACGAACCGGACCCGCGCCTGTTCTCCTACAACTCGGCCCGGGGCTGGTGCGCGGGCTGCGCCGGTACCGGACTGGCGACCACGGCGGAGGACGAGGATGACGGCGCCGGCAGCGAGCGCGAGCCCTGCCCCGCCTGCGACGGGGCGCGGCTGAATCCGGTGGCACTCAACGTGCGCTTCCGCGGGCGCAGCATCGCGGAGTATGCCGCCCTGCCGGTGGAGCAGGCGGAGAGCTGGTTCCGTACGCTGCAGCTGGCCGGCCGCGACGCCGAGCTCGCCCGCGACGTCCTGTCGGAACTGTGCGCCCGGATGGAGTTCCTGCAGAAGGTCGGCCTCGGTTACCTCACGCTCGACCGGGCCGCGCCGACACTGTCCGGCGGCGAGGCACAGCGCATCCGGCTCGCCTCCCAGCTCGGCTCGAATCTGCAGGGCGTGTGCTACATCCTCGACGAGCCCACCATCGGACTGCATGCCCGCGACAACCGCCGGCTGCTGGACACGCTCAAAGGGCTCGAGGCCCGCGGCAATACCGTGGTGGTCGTGGAACACGACGAGGACACCATCCGCGCCGCCGAACACGTGGTGGACCTGGGACCGGGTGCCGGCACCCACGGCGGCCGGGTCGTCGCCGAAGGCTCGGTGGCGGCGATGATGCGCAGCAAGGACTCCCTGACCGGCCGCATGCTCGCTCATCCCCTCGCCCACCCGCTGATGCAGCGGCGCCGGGAAGTGAATCCGCGGCGCCGGGACGTGGCCTCCGTCCGCATCGCCGGCGCGCAGCTGAACAACCTGAAGGGCTTCACCGTGAACCTGCCGCTGCATGCGCTGGTCGCCGTCGCCGGCGTGTCCGGCAGCGGCAAGTCCACGCTGGTACGGGACATACTGCACGACAACCTCCGCACCCTGCTGGCGGTCCGGCGCTCGCGCGGCAGAAAAGCGCCCGCCCCGGCGGGCTGTGCCGAGCTCTCCGGCTGGGAAACCGTCGACCGGGTGCTGGAGGTGGACCAGACGCCCATCGGCAAGACCCCGCGGTCGTGCCCTGCCACCTACATCGGTTTCTGGGACGAGATCCGGCAGTTGTTCGCCCGCACGCCCGAGGCGCGCATGCGCGGCTACGAGCCGTCCCGGTTCTCGTTCAACGTCAAGGGCGGCCGCTGCGAGGAATGCGAGGGCCAGGGAGTGCGGCGCATCGAGATGAACTTCCTGCCGGACGTGCGCGTGGAGTGCGAGGCCTGCGGCGGCCGGCGCTTCTCGCGGGAGACGCTGGCCATCCGCTACCGGGAACGCAGCATCGGCGACGTGCTGGCGATGAGCGTCGAAGACGCCCGGGAGTTCTTCCACGCCCATCCGCGCATCCACCACGCCCTCGACCTGCTGGTGCAGGTGGGCCTCGGCTACCTCACGCTGGGCCAGCCCAGCCCGACGCTGTCCGGCGGCGAGGCACAGCGCATCAAGCTGGTCACGGAGCTGGCGAAGGCCGGCCCGGACCTGCCCGACAATGCCGGTGCCGGCAAGCGCCGCAGCCGGGACCATACGCTGTACGTGCTGGACGAGCCGACCGTCGGGCTGCACATGGCCGACGTCGAGAAGCTGATCCGGGTACTCCATCGTCTGGTCGAGGCGGGCAACAGCGTGGTGATCATCGAACACAACCTCGACATCATCGCGGAGGCCGACTGGGTCATCGATCTCGGTCCCGAGGGCGGCGACGAGGGCGGCCGGATCGTGGCGCGGGGCAAGCCGGAGGATTTGCTCGAGCGGCCGGGGCGTTCTCACACGGCCGCGGCGCTGCAGGAGTTTCTGGCCGATCGCAGCCGCTGATCCCTGCCGGGAGGTACCGATGACTGGATTTATTGACGAGTTTGTGTAGAATTTCGCTCGTAGACACAATGTAGACGGGAGAGAGACATGGCGCAGACAGGAGCCGGACAAGGGAATGGCAGCAAGAGCGGCAGCGACTACGCGATCGGTGCCGTCTCACGGCTGACCGGCATATCCACGCACACGCTGAGGATCTGGGAGCGGCGTTACGGCGCCGTGGTGGCCGAGCGCACGGACAGCGGGCGGCGGATTTACTCGCGCAGGGACGTTGAGAAGCTGGGGCTGCTGAAGATCCTCGTGGACCGGGGCTTCTCCATCGGTCAGATCGCCAACCTGGACCTGGAGGAGCTGCGCGCCCGCCGGGAGGAGGTCGTGCGCCAGGCCAACGATCTGCAGCTCGCCCGGCCCGATCAGCCCATCCGGGTGGCGGCACTCGGCCGATTCGCCCTGCAGGGGCTCGGGCGCAGCGGGGTCCTGCCGGAACAGGTGGAACTGGCCGCCCTCGAGAGCGACCCGCGGCGCTTCCGGGCCGACATCCGGCGGCTGCGCCCCGACGTGCTCCTGATCGAGGTGCCGGTGGTCGACGACCGCACCGCCGAGCGCATCGCCGGCCTGCGGGATCTCTGCGGAGCAGGGCGGGTCATGGTGCTGTACAACTTCGGCCGCGGCGAGGATGTGAACCGACTCGCCGCCGCCCAGTTCGAACTGTTCCGGGCACCTACCACGACCCTTACCCTCGTCGAGGGGCTGCTGCGGGGCCCGCGGGTGACCAACACCGCCCCGCCGCAGGATCGCTCCGGGCAGCAGCGGCCCGCCGGCGACGCGCCGGAGGTACCGGTGCTCACCGAGGAGCTGCCGCCACGGCGTTTCGACGACGGCCAGCTGGCCACCCTGTCCGGCATCCGCACGGACGTCGACTGCGAGTGTCCGCACCATCTCGCCGACCTGGTGCAGAGCCTGACGGCGTTCGAGGTGTACAGCGACCAGTGCGAGTCCCGCAGCAGCGAGGACGCCGCCCTGCACGCCTATCTGCATGCGATGACCGCCCGGGCACGAGCGCTCATGGAAGAGTCGCTGGCGACGCTGGCCCGCGTCGAGAAGCTGGAGTACTGAGCGGCCGTGGTCCGCGCCGCCGGCATCGTGACGTCAGCACTGCTCGTGCTCGGCGGCATGGCGGCGCCGGCGCACGCCGCGCCCGGCTTCGGTGTGCGCATCTCGCCGGTGGCCAACCTGGTCTATCACCTGGACTGCCTGAGCGGCTACCGGCGCTGCACCCGGGCCGCCTTCGACGAACTCTGGCAGCGCCTCGACTGGAGCGCCGAGGACGAACGCCGCCTCACCCGCTGGCGGCAGTTGCAGGAGCGTTACCGGCTGTACGCGGATTTCACCACTTCCGCACCGGACACGCCGTACCCCTACACCTTCCCCTACCTGCAGGCCCGGGGCGTCGACATCGGCGAGAAGCTGCGCCTGGCCAGCCTGCAGGCCGGCGATCTCGCCGACTACGGCGAGCGGCTGCGTCTGCTGCTGCAGCCGCGCGATGCCCGCGCGGCCCTGGCCATCGCCCGGCACTTCGAGCCCCGCTTCGCGGCCTGGTGGCGGGACGGCGCCGCCGGCGACCTGGAGCGTCTCGCCGCCGGGTATCAGGGCACCGCGCGGCGCGCCCGGCTCGACGTACTGCTCGCCCGGGTCGGCGGTTTGTTCGACCTGCGCCTGGAGGAAGTGGCCGATCTCGAGGTGAATCTGGTGGCCCTGCCGGAAGGTGCGAGAGCCTCCCGGGCAACGCTGATCGAGAACCAGGCCATCGTCGAGAGCCGCCGTGGGGAAGCGCCGGCCGACCGGCTCGGGGTGATCGTCCATGAATTCGTTCACTACCTCTACGCACTCAGCCCCCGCGAACGGCACGAAGCCCTGCTCGCAGCCTTCCTGGCGAGCGAGCGGCCCTGGAGCCTGCGGGCCTACAACCTGATCAACGAGGCGGTCGCAAGCGCTATCGGCAACGGCATCGTCGAGCGGCGGCTGCAGTCGGAGGCGGAGTATCGGCGCT